>CAITZN010000734.1 GCA_903896915.1 uncultured bacterium | reverse complement strand
GTTTTTCCATGACGCCAGTGGCGATAAAGGCACCGACCGTTGCCTTTGACCGTGTTTCCCTGGAGTTTGACGGCAAACTCTTGTTCCAGGATCTATCACTGCACCTGGAAGGCGGCCAATCGACCTGTATCCTCGGCCCCAGCGGCTGCGGCAAATCGACCCTGCTCAAACTGATCGCCGGATCAACCACCCTGCCCTTCAACGGCGACATCCGCCTTGACACTTTACCTCCCGGTGGCCAACAGGTGGCCTGGATGGGGCAGAACGATCTGTTGCTGCCCTGGCTGACGCTCTTGGATAACGTTTTACTCGGCGCCCGATTGCGCCACGAATTGACCGAAGTCTGTCGGCACAAGGCACTGACCCTGATTCGCGAAGCCGGATTGGGCGGTTATGAACAAGCCCTGCCCAGCACCTTGTCTGGCGGCATGTGCCAACGCGGTGCGTTACTTCGCACCCTGATGGAAGAGCGGCCGGTGCTGTTGATGGATGAACCTTTCTCAGCCTTGGACGCCCTTACCCGCTTCCGATTGCAAAACCTCGCTGCCCGACTCACTAAAGGCGCCACCGTGATTCTGGTCACCCATGATCCGCTCGAAGCCCTGCGCCTGGCCGACCGGATTATTGTCCTGGCTGGCACGCCGGTGCAGGTAGCCAAAATTCTTGATTTAGAGGGGATGCCGCCTCGAGAGCCCGGTGACCCGATGGTAACCGGTCAATATGCTGGCCTTCTGACCCTTTTGATGAACGGCGAAACGGCATGAAAACCCTACGCCTTTTGCTTTTGACCGCTGGCCTGCTGACTCTGTGGCAGTTATTGGTCTATCTTACCGAGGCACCACCCTATATTCTCCCCGGGCCGCTGCCGGTTGGTCGTGCCCTGATCACCCATCTACCAGTCCTGATCAAACATCTGGGCACCACCCTGACCGAGATCCTCCTTGGCCTGCTGCTCGGCACCCTGCTGGGAACCTCCAGCGCGCTCGCCATGATCGTTTCCCCCCTGCTGAAGCGGTGGATGCTGCCGGTACTGGTGATCAGCCAGGCCATTCCGGTTTTTGCCCTGGCTCCGGTACTGGTCCTTTGGTTTGGCTACGGCATGGCCTCCAAAATCGCTATGGCCGTGCTGATTATTTTCTTCCCTGTCACTTCCTCCTTTTACTACGGTATGCAGCGCACCAACCCGGACCTGCTGGAACTGGCCCGGATCATGGGTGCCAAACCCCTGGCCGTGCTTCGCACCATTATCATCCCCTCGGCCCTGCCCGCCTTTGCCGCCGGGGTGCGGGTGGCCACCGCCGTGGCCCCGATAGGCGCCGTAGTTGGGGAATGGGTCGGCTCTAGTGCAGGACTCGGCTTCTACATGCTCCACTCCAACGCCCGTATGCAGATCGATGTGATGTTTGCCGCCCTGACCCTACTGGCATGCGTCTCTTTGCTCCTCTATTTTCTGGTTGATCGCCTGCTCGATCGCCTCATATTCTGGCAACCCAAACAAGGAACCACGCTATGAAATTTTTTAAAGTTCTCTTTCTCCCCTTGCTGTTAGCAGCCCTGCTTGCCCCGATTTCGACAGCCAGGGCAGCCGAAAAACTGACCGTACTGCTCGACTGGTTCGTCAACCCCGACCATGCGCCCCTTTATGTGGCACTGGAAAAAGGTTTTTTCGCGGCCCGAGGGCTTGAAGTCGAACTGATTGCCCCCTCGAACCCCAACGACCCTCCTAAACTGGTGGCTGCCGGCAAGGCAGATGTCGCGGTTTCGTATCAGCATCAGCACCAGATGCAGATCGATCAAGGGCTGCCGCTAGTCCGCATTGCCACCCTGATTGCAACGCCGCTCAACTCGCTGGTGGTGATGGATGATTCCAAGATCAAGACTATCGCCGATCTCAAGGGCAAGACCATCGGCTACTCGGTAGGAGGATTTGAAACAGCATTGTTGAAAGTGATGCTGGAAAAAGAAGGGCTCAAACTTGATGATGTCAAACTGGTGAATGTCAACTTTTCCCTGTCACCATCCTTATTCACAGGGCAGACCGACGCGGTGATTGGTGCCTTCCGCAATTTCGAACTCAATCAGATGGCGATCGAAAAACGACCTGGCCGAGCCTTTTTTGTCGAAGAATACGGGGTGCCGTCTTACGATGAACTGATCCTGGTGGCAGGCAGCAAGGCGGTGGCGGATCCGAAACTGCGAAAATTCGTCGATGCCATTGAGGAAGGGGTACAGTATCTGATCAACCATCCTGACGAGAGCTGGAAGTTGTTCGTCAGCCATGGCCGGGAGAATCTCGACGATGAACTGAATCGGCGGGCCTGGAAAGACACCCTGCCTCGCTTCGCCCTGCGGCCCGGTGCTCTGGACAAAAACCGGTATAACCGTTTTGCCCGTTTCCTCCAGCAGGAGAAAATTGTTACCAAGGTACCGCCGCTCGACACTTGGGCGGTAGAATTGCCGTAAATCAGCAGGCGGCGATCTGCGTACCCGGTGCTCAGGCGCCGGGTGCAAACAGCCCCTTGCCGTGCTCCTGCATGGCCACTATAGCCCTGCGGATATTTTTCTTCTGTTCCTGCCACTGGCTGTAATCCGTAGTCTGCTGCAGAACTGCGTAAAAGGTCAAGCAGTTCTCAAGACCGATCATCTGTTCGATGTCCTCTGCCGGAAAACTCTCATCCAACTCCCTTGGCCACGGTGCCACTTGATAAAAGGCTAACCTGCCAAAATAAAAAACAAGTTCCTCAAGCAAATTCCAAAAGCCTTCCCGCCATGCAACTATACCATCTGTCTCCTGCAACTGCCTCAAGACGGCTGACACCCGATCGCTGTGGAATTTGACCTCTGCAAACTGATAACAGCCATTCTTCGGTGGATTATCACCATTCACCTCATGCCAGGAAACCAGGGCATGAGCGCGAATGCCAATTTTCATGGCCTGAAATTTAGTCCATAGCAGGAATTCGTAATAGTGATTCGCGATACCCTGATCCTGGGTAAAACGATATACATTGCCGAATTCGGCGTTGTATGAGACAAAATTTGCGAGATGCACCAACTCAGCCACCAGGGTATGAATGTAGGAAAGACCGATGATGGTCGTCTTATTGATGAGAATTTTGTGATTTCCACCCCTGGCAGGGTTGAATACTAAACGGGCATTGGTATCTTCCAGGCCGAGGCAGCCGTAATACGGCGCCAACTGGTCGCATTCATCAAAAAAATTCTCAGTCTTGACGATCAAAGTATTGGCTAAGAATGCGTTAAAATCCGCTTCTTTCGTGTTGACGAACGTCAGCGCCTTCTCAAACAACTTTGTTTCCGCAGTGGAAAAATTAAACATCTCCATGGTTCTCTCCGTTATCCTCTCATGCAAAAAGGCAGTCTTATCAGACTGCCTTTGGATTCCTGCATGGCGTTGAACGCCACAACAATTTATTTAGCGGCGTTTCGTTCCGCTTCCTGCTCCAGCAGTTGACCCAGGGCCAAAGCGGTTTCACCGACGACATTGATGCAATGTTGCCGACGGCTGTCGGGATTGCCGTAAAAATCTTTGACCTGATCCCGGTCCATCCAGTTGACCCGGGCAATCTGCGCGCAGTTGATGCCACCGTGCGGTGCAGCCAGCTCCTCGAAATTCTTCATAACCGCCTTGGTGGCAGCCCACATCCGAGGATTTTCTTTTTCTTCAAGGCTGCTCCGACTGTACAGGGTACCAATCACACTAGCCGCGCCTACCAAGGCACCGCAGATGTTGCCGGTCCCGCCAATGCCGCCGCCAAAGGCACCTAAAGCCTTGATCACAGATGGATCTTCAATACCAAGTTTCTCCAACCCAACCATGGCCAATACCTGACTGCAGTGCAGCCGCTGTTGAAACAGGTCAATCGCTTTTTCCCGCATTTCCTCTGGCTTCATCATTTCCTCCATGCATTGAGATTGAAGGTGGAATATAGTAACAATTTTCTGACTGTACCCTATTCACTATGGAACTGCATCGCGATTTTAGCTCCAAAAAGTGAGCAGTACCATTTTTGACCGCATACCATATGCACTAACGACAAACTTTCCCTTTTCACCGAATTCATTACCGGACCTTAGATGCTCAACTCTCCTGTCATTGTCCTTGATTTTGAAACAACCGGCATGTCACCGGATTACGGCGACCGGCCGATCGAGGTGGGGGCAGTCCGTATTGAAAACGGCCAGATTGTCGATCGCTTCCAGAGCCTGATGAATCCGGGATTCACGATCAGCTGGTTCATTGAGTCTCTGACCGGGATCAGCAACGAGTTGGTGGCTACGGCTCCACCTTGCGAGGAAGTTATGGCCCAATTTGCCGACTGGATCGGTGTTGTGCCGCTGGTGGCCCATAATGTCGGCTTTGATCGCAAATTCCTGGATGCCGAACTAACCCTTATCGGCAGAAACAGGGAGAATGCCATGACCTGCACGATGCTGGCCTCGCGTCGCCTCTTTCCCGAAGCTATTAATCACAAACTCGCCACCCTGGTTCGTCACTGCTCCATTGCCACTAACGGCACCTTTCACCGCGCCCTTGCCGATGCCGAGATGACCGGATACCTCTGGATCGCCATGATTGATCTGCTACGGGACCGCTACGGCATCTTTGAGATTCCTTTTAGTTTAATGCAGGAGTTAACCCGGATTTCCAGGCGCAAGGCGGACCGTTATCTCAGAACCTTTGCCAAACATCAGCAGGCGGGCCAAACCAAATTGGAGGATGTCGCATGGAACCTATAATGGAAGTGACGTCCGCTACCATCCGCCAACAACTGATCGAACTACTCAACGCCGGCACCTGCGGCGTGCGTGAACTTTCCCAGGAACTGCACCAGAGCGAGAAAGAAATCTACGATCACCTCGTCCATATCGAGCGCTCGCTTAAACCCGGCGGTAAACAATTGGTGATTGAGCCATCAGTCTGCCAGGCCTGTGGCTTTGTCTTTGCAGAACGCAATCGGCCGCAACCGCCAGGCCGTTGCCCGCAGTGCAAGAAGAGCCATATCCGCCGCCCCCGCTACGCTATCCGCTAAAGTGGCTGCATCAAATTCTTTCTGCTTCCCGTGATCAAACCATGATACTCCTCAACGCCCTTTTCCCGGTACTGGCTCTGATCCTGGTCGGGACCGCTTTCAAACGCTGGCAGGTCACAGACGCCACCTTTCTCCGCACTTCGGACAGGCTGGTCTATTTTGTTTTTTTCCCGTTAATGCTCTTCTGGAAAATCGGCGCGGCCCCCCTCCAATTCGATAACGGCTGGCACTACCTCCTGGCCTCAGCCCTGGCGGTTGTGGCCGTCTGCGGGCTTAGCCTGGTGTTCATCCGCCTGTGGCCTGTCAGTGCCTTCAAAGCTGGCTCCTTCAACCAGGGGTGCTACCGTTTCAACACTTATATCGGCATGGCGGTAGTCATCAACGCCTTTGGCGAAGCCGGTGCACAACTGTACGGCATCCTCATCGGTCTGATCATCCCGATGATCAATGTCCTTTGCATTTCTGTGCTCATCTGGTACGGGAAAAACGATGACAATCGAAATGGTGGCCGCCTCGCCACCACAATAAAGCACCTGTTGGCCAACCCGCTGATCATTGCCTGTGTCGGCGGCATGCTCTATTCCCATTTTGTCGGCAGTTTTCCTCTTTATCTCGACAACACTCTCAAACTGATGTCTCAGATAACCCTGCCGCTCGCCCTCTTTTCCATCGGCGGCAGCCTCACTTTTACCAACCTCCGCGACAACATGGGGCTGGCCCTGGCCTCATCCGTGTTCAAGCTGGCGACACTGCCGCTCCTTGGCCTCTTTTTCCTCTGGCTCTTCGGAGTCACTGGGCTCGCCTGGAAGGTGAGCATGCTCTTTTTCACCCTGCCCACCTCAACCGCCATCTACATTCTCTCTTCGCAGCTCCATTCCGACACCGAACTCGCCTCGGCAGTTATCGTCATGTCGACCCTGCTCTCCTTTGCCTCCATGGCCCTGATCCTGCTGCTGGCGAGGTAGGTAGGGCAGGCAAAAAGGAGCACCCGACACCCACACTCAGGCCAATCAGGTGTTCAGGTAAACCACTATCGCGGCACTCCCCCGCATTATGCTTGCTGTTTCCTAAACATCTAATTTCGATGCAACTGTTTATGCATAAATCACGCCACAATACCCATAGCTTCTTAAACAAAGGACTGGAACGAACGACTAAGGGCACTCATCGCTGCAAAAAATGGTGGATAGTTTCTATTAATTATAAATAGTGAGTTGTAATGTCTATTATAAATAGATTGATCAATATTAATTATAAATAGCGGGTTGCAATATTTTACATCTCGTCAGCGACGACCTCTTTTAGTGATTGCTCAATAGATTCTATTCCGTTGTTTTTCCGTGCATATCTTTGCTGTAATTTTTTTTTAAAAACATCCTCACTTTTTTTATTCTCGCTCAATCCAAACTTTTTATTGACAGTTGGGAAATAAATTGACCATTCAGACCGAGCAACTACTCGGTAATACTGAGCAATTGCTCAGT
>CAITZN010000733.1 GCA_903896915.1 uncultured bacterium | reverse complement strand
TCGTTCAAAATCACCAACAACCACATTCAAAAATAAAAACATATATAATTTAAACATGTTACCTGGAAAAACACTGACAAGAAAATATTATAAACCAAGAGAACAGTGTGCGATAAAAACCACACCAGGCTGAAGTCGCTGAAAGTGTTGGATTTTCGACACATCTTTGCAAAGGTCATTCTCTCCCGGAATAATTTTCCCATGATCGCACATCATGCAAAATACGCGCTGCAAAATGTTCATCTGTTGTCACTTGCATGCGCAGACCAAAAAGCGGCAAGGGAAGATAAGCGGCAAAGCGAGCAAGTTTAACCAGATCCTTTTCTGTAGTAACAAAGAATTCAGCCCCAGCACGGCGTGCCTTCTCCAAAATTTCTCTTAGAACCGCAGAGGAATATCGTTGATGATCCCGCAAAGGATGAAACCCGGCAAGGTCAAGACCGTGTCGTTCCAGAATAGCAAGAAAAGATTGAGGATGAGCGATCCCGCAGAAACCGAAACACCTCCCCTTTGCAACAAGATCGACATCTACGGTCTCTATCATTCCACCTTCAGACAACTGCACCGGAGTCTCAACCTGATAGCCCGTCAATGTTACAGGAACCTGTGGGAATTTATCCTGCAACAGGTCGACAAATTGTTCCGCCCTTTCTTTATTAGCCTCATGCACTCCGGTCAGCACAAAACCTGTGGCCCGGTTAAGCGCGACAACCGGCTCCCTTAAATCCCCCCCCGGAAAGACCCGTGAATTACCTGCAAGTCGATCAGTGCTGAAAAGAACCAAATTGACCGTGCGAACAATCTGCATATGTTGAAAACCGTCGTCAAGGAGGAGGACATCCGCGCCCATTTCGACAGCCCTTTGTGCAGGTAAACGGCGAACAATGCCAGTGAGTACAGGAATACCAGGTAAAGTTTCAGCCAAAAATCGAGGCTCATCACCGGCACTTTCGGCATCGAGCAACAACTCGGTTCCATCCGAAACCAGATTCACCTTTCTATTAGCGGTCCCTCCATACCCTCGACTGATAATAGCTGGACGCAAACCGTGCGACTGGAGCAATCGCGCCAGGTAATGAACCAGAGGCGTTTTACCAGTACCGCCCATAGTCAGGTTGCCAACACTAATCACCGGAACATTGAGCTGGTGCGATTTAATAATTCCCCGGCGGTAACAAGTTTCCCTGAGACGCATTGCAGCGCTGTACAGTGGGGCAAAGGGCCTGCCCAGAGCAAAATACAGATGTGTTGTATCCATTATTGTCGACCAGAAAGAAAGATGTTGACCAAAAAAATATTCGAGAAGCTTTTAACTCAAGGCCACGCCCGGAACAGAACCCAAACCATGCAGTTTTTTGGTTGCTAACAAATCCATCGTAAGTGCAGGAATGAAGCAACCAGGACGCTGCGCCAAGCGCTTTAACAGCCACACCGCGCAACGCTTTATCAATCTATTTTTCCTTACATACTACAAGTTTCAAGTACTGAAACCTATGTCATTTATAGTGCAAATTTCCTTGAATGGGGTATGAAAAGACCTACCAGAGCCACTCTGTTTTTCCGTAATCCAGCCTGACCGCAAGAAGGTTGTTCATTATGAAATTTAAAAATACGTGCTTTATCCTGACCACCCTAGCCCTATCCCTTGCAGTGTGCCTGGCGACTGGCGCCCTGGCTGTTGAGCCGATTAAAATCGGCGTTGCTGGTGCGCATAGTGGTGACCTCGCCTCCTACGGCCTGCCGACATTAAAGGCCGCTCAGCTCGTTGTCAAAGATATTAACGAAAAGGGCGGAATCAATGGCGCCCCGATAGAATTAATCGTGGGAGACGACGCCTGTAAACCTGAGATCGCATCCAATACTGCCACTAAACTGGTTTCAGCAGGCGTCAAAGCTGTTATCGGTCATATCTGCTCAGGGGCAACCAAGGCGGCCCTGCCGATCTATCGCGACGCCAAGGTGCTGCTCATCTCCCCCTCGGCAACCACTCCCAGCTTGACTCAAAGCGGCGAATATCCCAATTTTTATCGAACGATCGCAGCAGATGATGCCCAGGCCCGCACCGAGGTCGACTTTACCATTAACATCCTTAAGGTCCAGAAAATAGCTGTTATTCACGACAAGGGCGATTACGGCAAGGGCCTCGCAGAATTTGCCCGAACCTTTATTGAACAATCAGGCAAGGCAAGAGTTGTCCTGTTTGAAGGCGTTACCCCTGGTGCGGTCGACTATTCGGCGGTGGTACAAAAAATCAAACATTCCGGTGCTGAAGCCGTGATCTTTGGCGGCTATCATCCCGAGGCCTCGAAAATAGTCGGCCAAATGCGGCAAAAAAGAATGACGACCTTGTTTGTTTCTGATGACGGCGTCAAGGACGATACCTTTATCAGGGTTGCGGGTAAAGATGCCGAAGGCGTCTACGCCACCGGTCCAGCAGACGTCTCGAAAAACCCGATCGCTTTAGAATATCGCGAAAAATTTAAAAAAACCGAAAGTGCCGACCCTGGCGCTTTTTTTGACAATGCCGTGGCCGCGACCCTAGCCCTGGCTAATGCCTTGGCCAAGGCCGAATCCATTGACCAGGAGACTATGGCCAAAGTGCTCCACAATGACAAAGTAGCCACACCGTTCGGCGCCATCCAGTTTGATGCCAAGGGCGAACCCATCGGAATCGAATTTTCCATCTATCAGGTGCAAAACGGCCAGTACGTCCAAGTCAGGTAATATTTTTCTCACGTTTTGCTTTGCATGACCGGACGGCACAGGCGGTTACGGTTATATACGTTCCCCAGTCCCTGGGTTATCCCATCCCGGGGCTTGGGATCTGATCAGTCTCTGCAGCACCTTGCACGGTACAACACCCTTCATGGACTATTTCTTCGAACTTCTCTTCAGCGGCCTGACCCGCGGTTCCATCTATGCCCTGATCGCCCTAGGCTACACGATGGTCTATGGCATCATCGGGCTGATCAATTTCGCCCATGGGGAGATCTACATGATAGGGGCCTTCACCGCCCTCGTCGTTTCATCGGTTCTATCGATCTACGGCCTTCCGCTCCTCGCGATCTTGGTCTTGACCGTTCTCGCCGCAACAGTGTGGGCCGCTGCCTATGGTTTCACGGTGGAACGCCTAGCCTACCGACCCTTACGCAACGCCCCAAGGCTTTCGCCGCTGATCTCGGCAATAGGAATGTCCATTTTTCTGCAAAACTTTGTTCTCCTCGCCCAGACCTCTGACTTCCAACCGTTTCCGAATCTGATTCCGCAGTTTGCCTTTATGGAGCCCTATGCGGCAATCATCGGATCCACCGACCTGATCATTCTTACGGTCGCCGCTCTGATGATGATACTGCTAACCCTTACCATCAAATACACCCGAACAGGTCAAGCGATGCGCGCCACGGCCCAGGATCAAAAGATGGCGCTCTTAGTCGGTATCAATGTGGACAAAATTATCTCGATCACCTTTATCATCGGTTCGGCGCTCGCCGCCATCGGTGGCCTGCTGATCGCCTCCCATATCGGCCAGATCAACTGCTCAATAGGCTTCATCGCTGGCATCAAGGCCTTCACTGCTGCGGTTCTCGGCGGCATTGGTTCCATACCCGGTGCGGTTCTGGGCAGTTTTATCCTTGGCCTCACTGAGGCCTTTGCCACCGGATATGTTTCGAGCGACTATGAAGACGTTTTTGCCTTTGCCCTGCTGGTCCTAATCCTGATATTCCGCCCTGCTGGCCTGCTCGGCAAGGCCACTATCGAGAAAGTCTGATGCCTGACACGACACGGTTGCAGCCACAATAGTCATGATTGCTCTTAAAGATATCCGCAACGCGATTGGCATCGGCCTCTGGTTTATGTTTCTCACCTTCCCGCTGCTGGTAATCAAGGTTAACCCTGTGGAAAAAACGGTCATCTGGCGATGGAACAACATGCTTCTGATCGGCGCGGCCAGCTTCGTCGCTTATCTCGTTTCCCACATCATTTTGAGGCGCCGAGATGCCCGACAAAAACGCATCCGGCAGGGCTCGGAACAGATAACGACTCAATCAAACCTGCTTTTTCTAAAGACGCCCAAGTTTCTCCTGGCTCTTTCCTGCACCGGTTTATTGTTCGCTCTTGTTTTTCCCGCACTTTTTTCCACCTACCAAATCAACATTATGATCACGGCCCTCATGTATGTGGTCCTTGGTCTGGGGTTGAACATCGTGGTTGGGGTCGCGGGCCTGCTCAATCTGGGTTACGTTGCCTTCTACGCGGTTGGCGCCTACACCTACGCCCTTCTCCATCTCCATTTTGGCCTGGGATTCTGGGCAGCCCTGCCGATCGGCGGCCTGCTCAGCGCCCTGTTCGGTATCCTGCTCGGCTTCCCAGTCCTTCGCCTCCGAGGCGACTATCTTGCCATCGTCACCCTGGGTTTTGGAGAAATCATCCGACTTATTCTTGAGAACTGGAACGATTTTTCCAAAGGGCCCAGCGGCATATCAAACATTCCCCGGCCAGGATTCTTTGGTCTCGAAATGTCCCTAGAAACGGCCATTATCTATCTCTACTACCTTATGATTTGCATGGTACTCTTCACAATTTTCGTAGTCAACCGGCTGCAGAATTCCCGGATAGGTAGAGCCTGGTTCGCCCTACGAGAGGACGAGATCGCCTGCCAGGCTATGGGCATCGACAAAACCCGCACCAAACTCACCGCCTTTGCCCTGGGAGCGACCTGGGCCGGAATGGCCGGCGTCTTTTTTGCCGCAAAAACCACCTTTATCAATCCGGCCAGCTTTACCTTTCTTGAATCTGCCATCATTCTCTGTATCGTTGTCCTCGGCGGCATGGGGTCGATTGTCGGCGTCATCGTCGGTGCCTTCGTCCTCATTTTAGTTCCCGAATACCTCCGGGTCTTTGCCGACTATCGAATGCTGGCCTTTGGTGTAGTTCTAGTGGTAATGATGCTGCTTCGCCCGCAAGGCATTGTTGCCAATGTCCGCCGCACCTATACCCATAAACCGTAACCAACTGCGATGCCGCCCTCAACGCTCCCCCTCCTCAACGTCAGTGGACTAACCATGGACTTCGGTGGCATCCGCGCCCTTGATCATCTTGATCTCCAGGTGCAATCAGGTGAAATTGTCGCCCTGATCGGCCCCAACGGTGCAGGCAAAACAACTTTTTTTAACTGCCTGACTGGTTTATACACTCCTACCAGCGGAGACCTGAAACTGAACCCGCCCGGTCGCCCCGAAATGCGGTTGAACGACCTCAAACCCAATCAGATCACGGAACAGGGGCTGGCCCGTACCTTTCAAAATATTCGGCTCTTTGCCAACATGACCGTATTGGAGAATGTCATGATCGGCCGCCATTGCCGAACCAAAGCCCAGATTTTTGGTGCGATATTCCGCACCCACCAGACCGTGCGGGAAGAGCAGGCTATTGTCGAAGCAAGTCGCGCCATCCTCGAAAAAATGGGACTTACCTCCCAAGCCGATGAATTTGCTGGAAATCTGCCCTACGGCGCACAGCGACGACTTGAAATCGCCCGTGCCTTGGCCACCGAACCCATACTGCTGCTCCTCGATGAACCAGCGGCCGGTATGAACCAGCACGAAACAAAAGAACTTAGTCACCTGATTCTTGCCATCAGGCAGGAAGGCCTATCGATCCTCCTTATTGAGCATGACATGAAACTGGTCATGAGTCTCTCCGACCATATTTTTGTCATGGATTACGGCCGCAAGATCGCCGAGGGCCGGCCGGAAGAGGTTCGTAACAACCTTTTGGTTATCAAGGCCTATCTCGGCGAGGATTTCATTCATGCTTGAACTTCGCCACATCAGCACCTTCTACGGCAATATTCAAGCACTGTTTGAGGTCAGCCTCACCGTGAATCAGGGCGAGATCGTTACCCTGATCGGTGCCAATGGCGCCGGTAAAACCACCACCCTTATGTCGATCAGCGGCATCATACCCCCACGCCGGGGCGAGATCCTGTTCAAGGGACAACCGCTGCATCGAATGACTCCGGATACCATCGTCAAGCAGGGCATCTGCCAGGTTCCCGAGGGACGACATATCTTTCCCGAGTTGACCGTAGCTGAAAATCTTGCTATGGGAGCTTTTTTGCGTCAGGATAAACGCGCGATCAAGAAAGATCGGGACTATCTTTATTCCCTCTTTCCTATCCTGGAACAACGCCGCCATCTCCCTGGCGGTAACCTTTCCGGTGGTGAACAACAAATGCTTGCCATCGCACGGGCTCTCATGGCAAGACCTCAACTGCTACTCTTGGACGAACCATCCATGGGCCTGGCACCACTGGTCACCAAACAGATTTTTGAAATTATTAAAAAGATCAATCAAGAACACAACACCACCATTCTCCTGGTGGAACAGAATGCCCATCTGGCCCTGCGAGTAGCGACACGCGGCTATGTGCTGGAAAACGGAGTGATCGTCATGCATGGCGGTGCAGAAGCGCTCCTGGGTAATACAGCTATTCAAAAAGCCTATCTTGGCATCTGAAAAAGGGGCATCCTGGATTCACATGCTACAAAATACAAGGAATCATCATAATGAATGATAAAATCAAGGTTGGGGTCATCGGGGTCGGCTATCTCGGCCGTTTCCACGCCCAAAAGTATGCCGCCATGGAAGATGTCCACTTGGTGGGAGTGGCCGACGCTGGCCAAGAACGTGCGCAGCTGGTAGCTGACGAGTGTGCTACCCACCCCTTTACTGACTACCGCGAATTGATAAAGCAGGTGGATGCAGTCTCCATCGCCGTGCCGACCAGCCTCCACCACGAGGTGGCCAAATACTGCCTGCTCCATGACGTGGATGTGATGGTGGAAAAACCGATCACCACCACCTTGAGCGAGGCCGACGACCTGATCGAACTGGCCCGGAAGCAAAAGCGAGTTCTGCAGGTAGGACACCTGGAACGCTTCAACCCTGCGGTCCTGGCTATGCAGCCGCTGCTTACTCACCCTCTGTTCATCGAAGCACACCGAATTGCTGTGTTTAAAGACCGGGGCACCGATGTCGATGTGGTTCTTGACTTGATGATCCATGATATCGACATCATCCTCTCGATTGTCAATTCGCCGATCGTCTCGATCCTGACCGCTGGCACGCCGGTGATCACCAAATTGACCGACATCGCCAATGCCCGCATCATCTTCCAAAACGGTTGCACCGCTAATATCACGGTCAGCCGGATTTCCATGGACAATATGCGGCGCATGCGAATCTTCCAGCCAGGCCAATACATCTCTATTGATTTCGGCAAAAAAGAAATCATGACGGTCCGACTCAAGCCCGGTGAACAAGGCGGGCATCCAGTTCCTGATATCAGTAAATCAGGATTTCTGGAGCAGGATGCCCTTGATCTTGAACTTCGCGACTTCATCAAACATGTCCGGAACCGCACCCGACCGCCAGTGGCGGGCGAGGAGGGCCGGCGAGCCCTTGATGTGGCCCTACAGGTTGTAGACCAAATCAACAGCAACCGGCAGCGCATCGAACAGATACTGAGCGAAGAGGGGCTAAACGATCTGCTCATGCCCTTGGCCCGGCATTGAACCGGTCGGTGACGCCATGATAGATCCGCAAATTAACCACGAACAACAGCAAATTATGATCGTCGCCGGCGAGGCTTCAGGGGACCTGCATGGCGCCAATCTGGTCCGGGCTATGCAAGCGCAAGTTCAGGATATACACTTCTGCGGCATGGGCGGCAAGGAACTGGAACAAGCCGGCGTGGAACTGCTCTGCGATGCCTCTAAACTGGCCGTAGTTGGGGTCACCGAGGTGCTCAGCCATCTTGGTGACATTCTCCGGGCTCGACGTGCCCTGATTGAACGTATGCGAAAGCAGCCCCCTGCCCTGTTAATCCTCATCGATTATCCTGATTTCAACCTTTGGCTCGCTGCCACAGCTAAGGAACTCGACATCCCTGTTTTTTATTATATTAGCCCTCAGATCTGGGCTTGGCGCCGCAGCCGGATTCACACCATCAAACAGTTGACCGACCGAATCGCCGTCATCCTGCCTTTTGAACAGGAGTATTACGCCCGCCAAGATTGCCGGGTCGATTTTGTCGGGCATCCGCTGGTCGATACGGTCAAGCCACGGATGGAACGCGCCGAATTCATGGCGCTGCACCAGATCGATCCTGCCAAAAAACTGATTGGCCTCCTGCCTGGCAGCAGAAGAAAGGAGGTAGCCGCCCTGCTCCCTGATTTTCTCGCCTCAGCCCAACTTCTTGCCAGAGACTTTCCCGAAGCCTATACCTTTCTCATCCCTCAGGCCTCAACCATCACCCGTCAGGTATTGGACGAAAACGGTCTGGCCGACTGGGCTGGCCGTATGGACTTCCGCGTGATCAGCGACGATCGCTATTCGATGATGGCCGCCTGTGACGCTGTGGTGGCCGCCTCAGGCACGGTTCTCCTTGAACTGGCGATCCTTGGCATTCCCATGGTCGCCACCTACCGAACTTCGTACTATACCTATCTCCTGGGCAGATTGCTGGTTCGACACCTGGTCCATTTCTCACTAGTCAACCTGATTGGCGGCAGAGCCATCATCCCCGAACTTCTCCAGGATGAGGTCACACCGGAACGGATAGCGCAGGAACTGATAATGCTGATTAAAGATCAAGAAGTACGGGCAACACTACAGGCGGGACTCAAGGAAGTGCAAGAAAAGCTGGGGGGGCCAGGGGCTTCGGATCGGACAGCAACGATTGCCTTGCAGGTGTTGAACGGCCAGAGGGACTGAGCATGAAAGAGGATGACCCGATCGAGCTTCAGGTGGACGGCACCCTCGACCTCCATGCTTTCCGTCCGGCAGACATAAAATTCTTGATTCCGGAGTACCTTGAAGAGTGCCGTAAAAAGGGAATATTGCATATCCGTATCGTTCACGGCAAGGGCACAGGTATCCTGCGGCGAACCGTACATGCCGCGCTGGAGCGGATCGGCACGGTTGCCTCTTTCAGACTGGGCGATGAAAGGAGCGGATCCTGGGGGGCTACGCTGGTGACCCTGCGGACGGAGGAGCAGCCAAGAGCGGCTCAACCAGGCCGTGTTCGGCCGCCAGATGGCGCACCCCAATCATAAAGGTGGACGGCAGAGGTAGCGGACGCTCCTCCAGAAGAAGCCCCAGAGCCTTGGCCATCAGCAGGCTCGGGATAGAGTGGATGCCCTCCTGATTGTCGCAGATGGTTTTCATGCGCAAGGCATCAGTCAGCACCGGTAGCAGGTATCCGCAACAGCTGGAAAGTTCTCGCAGCTCTTGTTCGACTAGATGTCGGTTACTGGCCGCAAACACGGCAACCGCTGCATCCAAAGGCTGCGTACCAAAAAGATTGTTAATCACCGCGCCGGCCAGATGAGTATGATACGGCTCAACCTGATCGACATAACGATCATGCACGCTCGCCTTCAAAACTTTGAACAAAATCATCTGTACAGTAATCACCGCCTCTCGCATCACCGGGATCAGTTTACTGTCAACAAAACCTGGTTCCCGGCTCATATCCGCATCACTCATAACACCATCCGTATTGCCGGATCCCCGGCTAAAAGCTGATAAATACTCAACCGCTCCGCATCGTCATTGACGGTAACCTCCAGGCTGAGACTGAGATAACGCCCTCCGGAACTGACATTGGCATCACAAACGGTGTACAAGGAAGCAGATATCCAGGTAGCAATTGCCTGATGCATTGCAGCACGATCTTCACCAACAACCCTGTACTGCCACTGGCAGGGGTAATGTATTTCGAGTTTGCACCCGCTGGATTCTTCCATTCAGCACTTCTCCTTGTCGTGTCCGACGCTACACACGGGCCGAGCCATTGATCAGGGTAACCTGGTCGTTCAGTGTCCACATGTCATAGATATACCCCAGTCCGCAGAGACCAAAGGTAAGCAAATAAAGAATCCCGGTCCATATTTTACCCATATACAGCCTGTGAATGCCAAAAAAACCGAGAAATACCAGGAGCAACCAGGCGAGATTATAATCAATCGGTCCAGGGGTAAAACGAATGTCAGCTTCCCGATCCATGCTTGGGATTAAAAACAGGTCAACAATCCAACCGATGAAACAGAGACCGAGGGTAAAGAAATAGATCGTTCCAGAGACCGGTTTACCGTAATAAAAACGATGCGCACCAATAAACCCGAGCAGCCAGACGAGATAGCCAATCACCAGGCTGTGGGTGGGACGAGATGCGTCCATGATTTATTTCCTGTAATTTTTTCTTTTAATAGTTTTATACGCGTCAATGATTCTCGTATACGATTTTCATCGATCCTGCCGTTGTCAAGCAACGCACCAATAGCCTGTATCCCCACCTCTACTACATCTTCCCGCGGATCGAGATTGTTGCCAACCACAAGAACATCAACTCCGGCCAAAACAGCTTGTTGTACTGCCTCTGCATAGCACCAGCCATTGCTGATCGCTCGCATCTGCAGATCGTCACTGAATATGACTCCAGTGAAACCGAGCTGTTGCCGCAGCATTCCGTTCACCATCCGCGATGACAAGGTTGCCGGTAGCCCTGTAGGATCGAGGCCACGGTGCACCAAATGTGCTGTCATAATACCGTCACAATATCCCAAATCGATCAAATGGCGGTACGGTTCCAACTCAACCTCTTGCCAACACTCTGTAATATCAACAAAACCAAGATGAGAATCGCCACCGGCGCTCCCGTGTCCAGGAAAATGTTTCAGGCAACAACCAATACCATGATGGTGATGAGCCTCGATAAAAACAGCGGCGTGACCAACAACAGCTTCAGGCATCTTACCAAAACTGCGGCCGTAACGGCTAATAATAGGGTTGTCCTGATTGAGATCCAGATCAACAACGGGAGCAAAATTCAGCGTAATGCCATAATCAGCAAGCATGGCCGCCATCGTTATCGCCGCCCTTTTAGTGGCGACGACACCTTGCTCTGCCAAGGTTGCAGCACTAAGAGATGCGAGGAAACCATCCCGTTCCTTGAAACGGCAGACCGCCCCCCCCTCTTGATCGATTGCTACAAACAACGAATTTTCAGCGTATTGCTGCAAACAAAACACTAAATACTTTAACTGTTCAGGCGAATAAATATTCTGTATCGATGCATCCACATTGCGGTCAAACAGGATCACTCCGCCTAACCTGTCACGCTGAATAGCCTTGACGATCCAATGATCAGCGCCGACCTCGCAACCAAGAAAGCCGACAAGAAACATCTGACCAATATTCAGTGAATTAGACATGCAAGTTAAAATTAAGTTAAGATATACTTTAAGGGTTCAGGGGGAAATCTTCGCATATATTGATTGGATTACCTCGACCCCGAATTGCAATCGCTTATTGTCCACCTAGGGCTCCAGAAAATCCTGTTCCCTTCTCTCGACTTGAAAACACTGTCGGAATTATGACAGAAACAAGAACTACTCTTGACGACGTCCTTACTCAAATAACCTTGATGAAATAACATATTATTTTAAAAGCAAAAATAAACCCAAAAAAATTCAGGCACAGTTATAGCATTAAGTTGGTCAAAGGCAATGGTTGCACCTGACAATCTCTGACTTAATGCCAGATGATCAGTATCAACGGTTTCCTCGTTCTTTCAAGAAGAGAACAAGGAAAACCGGTACAGCGAGACGATCGATTTTCACTATTTGGGAACATTGACATAAAGTAACAACCACTCCTGTTACCGTTACCGACCAAGAGAATCTTATGAACATGAAAACACAAGAAAACCTGGCCAGCGCCCTCCCGACCGCCAATATGGACAACCTGCTCTCCGAATTGATGCATTACCGCTATCAATCCGAAAAGCTGAAAAAAATCAACTCACTCTACCAGAGAATGGCTGGCATTCTCGATCTTCCGGCCATGATCGAGGCCTATTCGATCTGGCTTATGGAATTTATTGGTCATGATCTCATCGGCTACAACAACCCGAGTCGTCAGCGCATGCACATGTTCTGTTCCTACCACGGACCCAAGCGACGACTGGCTATCAAGCTCGCCCAGGATGCTCTCGAACAATCCCCTGACATAATGCGTTCTACGCAATCGGAAGGGTTTCATTTCAATAAATGGGTTTTCGATTCTGCCGATTGCTGCGGTCACCTGGTACTGATGCGCAAAGGGAAGCCACTCTCTGAAGAGGAACTGCAATTCATTGACGAATCGCTCCTGATCCTGGCAGAACCTTTAAAGCGAGCGCTAGAATATGAAGAAATCTTCGCCCAGGCACGCAAGGACAACCTGACTGGCCTGCCTAACC
>CAITZN010000732.1 GCA_903896915.1 uncultured bacterium | reverse complement strand
GCGCCCCGAACCGCCTCGTCGATATCCGCGTCGTCAAAAACAATGAAAGGCGCATGCCCCCCGAGTTCCAGTGAGATTTTTTTCACCGTGGCCGCGCAATCCCGCATTAAAATTTTGCCGACCTCGGTCGATCCGGTAAAACTGAGCTTGCGCACCAGAGGATTAGCGGTCATTTCCGCACCGATCACCGCAGCTTGGCCGGTCACCACATTAAAGACGCCACGGGGAATACCGGCTTGCTCAGCCAGCCAGGCCAGAGCCAGGGCAGAAAAAGGCGTCTGGCTTGCGGGTTTGACCACCACCGGGCAACCGGCTGCCAACGCCGGTGCCGCCTTGCGGGTGATCATGGCCGAAGGGAAATTCCAGGGCGTGATGGCGGCGCAGACCCCGACCGGTTCCTTGAGGACAATGATCCGCTTGCCCTGCTGCCCCATGGGAATGGTATCGCCGTACACCCGCTTGCCCTCTTCGGCAAACCATTCAATGTAACCGGCGCCATAGAGAATCTCTTCTTTTGCTTCGGCAAGGGGTTTGCCCTGTTCCGCCGTCATAATAACGGCCAGATCTTCCTGATGGGCAACAAGCAGGTCATACCAACGTCGCAGCAGGCGAGCCCGTTCTTTGGCAGTCAAACCACGCCAAGCTGGCCAGGCATCATGGGCGGCCTTGATAACAGCAGCAATTTCCCCCCCCTCCAAGGCAGGAACCGAGCCAATCAGATTGCCGCTGGAAGGATCGAATACTGGTATTCGACTCCCGGCCGCACTCTCAAACCACCTGCCGTCTGCATAACACTGGGAGCGTAACAGCTCTTGATTACATAATTTCATCACACTCTCTTCACGAGTTCGCCACAAAAGAGACCCTCGCTGCCGACTGGTTCTATATTTAATTTTATCAATATTTCCAGGTATGGTAACATGCCAAAAACAGTGCCATCATACACCGATGCTTCTGTTTTTTCATCCCTGATAACAGCCAAACCTCAACAGACCGGGCCTTTATGAGCGTCGAACAGCGCAAATCCGAACGCATTATCGACTACCTCCCTATCGAAGTGCATGCCGTGAACGAAAATGACGGCCAGCCCCTCGCCGGTCCCTTTTCAGGTAGCATTATAGACATTTCCAGCCACGGTGCCTGCCTGCTCATGACCCAAGTCTTCCACAACGGCTTTCACCTTTTCTATTCCACCCGCGACACCAGCAACACCGTGCTGGAGATAACGATCAATCACCCGCCAGACATTAACAATTGCATCCTTACCGCTGTCCCCATCTGGATGGACCTCTTCCGGCAGCAGGAGATCAGAGCGTTCAAAATGGGAATCGAATTTGCGGGAAACCCTGAAGTGAAACAGAGGAAGGAACTGCAGAAGGCTCTTCAAAAAAATCAGGAACAAAGAGCGGGTTGGTGGATGAAGCACTGCAAAAATTGGCGAAAAAACATTTAACCACCGCGATAGCTGCCCGCCGATATCCCGACGGACAAAAGACCATTATTGCTTTTCACCATTGATACAGAAAACCTTGGTCAAACTTTCCACCCCTCGAAGCTGCATCTCACCCATCTCCTTGATCTCAAACCAGTTGTCGATATCCTTACGCACCGATTCCGTGACGTAAACTTGGCACGATGAGGATTCCGACGCCAACCGCTGGGCAATATTGACCTCGTTGCCGATCACCGTATAATCCAGCCGTCTAGCCGACCCAATATTGCCCAAGAAAACCGTGCCGCTGGTCACGGCAATGCCCAGATCAACCCCCTGGAAGTCTTTATAGCGCTCGCTCCATTGATCCCGCAAAGCCGTAAACTTTTCCCTGATTGCCCAAGCGGCTTGTACCGCCGTCAAGTTCGGCTGTTCCAGCTTGACCGGTGCCCCGAAAATAGCCAGGACCGCATCTCCCATGAATTTATCAACCGTTCCTCGATGCTGAAAAACCTCTTCTGTAAAAAATTGAAAAAATGCATTGAGAAACGAACGAAGTGCCTGCAGGTCGAGGTGCTGGACCAGACGGGTAAAATTCCTGATATCGGCAAAGAGAATGGTCACATCTTTAATTTCACCGACCCCCATCAGGTCAGAATTTTGAGCCAAGAGCAGTTCGGCAACTTCGGGAGCCACATACTGCTCAAACAGGGTCCGCATCCGCGTGGTCTCTGCCAACTGGTTCAGAGTTCGCACATTCTCAAGAGCAATAGCGGCCTGACTGCAGATAATGCTGAGCATCTCGTTATCAGCATCTGAGAAACGTTCATCTGTCTCTTTCTGGCTGATATTGAGGACACCGATAATCCGTTTACGAATCCGAAGCGGAAAGGAAATTGCCGAGACGATTTCAGGTTGCTGCAGCAAGGGAGAGAAAATGGATGTTTCCTGATCTTCCTTATTGAGGATAACCGGCTTCCCTTGCAGGAAAACCCAGCCAGCGATCTGATCTCCAGGCTGCAGGCGAATCGACTGTACCAATACGGGATCCATGCCACGGGCAGCAGCTATATGGAGGCAACCATCCTGGACGTTATGCAACATCACAGAAGTATGGCTCGCCCCTGTCTGCCGATCCACTGCATCGAGCAATCCATCAAGGATTTCCTGCTCGGTTAAGGCCGAAAGAAATTGCTCACCAAGACTGTACAGAGGGAGGAGGGTCCGCAGTCGGGTGTTTTCCTGCTGCAGACGGAATCTTTCCATAGCCTGTTTAACGACCCGCGTTAAATAGATCGCATTGACCGGCAGTTGCACCAATCCGGAAAAACCAGCTTCCAGGGCCCCATGGAGCATGTCCGTATCAGCGGAAGCAGACAGCAGCACACCGGTCAGGCCAGGTTGCACAGCGCTGAGCTCAGCAAACACTTGACGGCCATCAATAGCGGGTGGATCCTCTCCAATCAGGGCGAGACAAACGCTCTGATTGCGGCATATTAGCATCGCTTCCTGCCCTGCCTGACAGCGAATCACCTGCAACCCTGACAGAATCGAAATAATCGTGTCAGCTTGTGCTTTATCAGTGGTAAGCAGTAAAATAGATGATTTCATACCGACTCTCGTGCAGGTAATTCTGAACTTTTCCTGTTGTATGGTACCATTATGCAACAGGCAAGGCAAGAAATAGGCTTGATGTACATCCCGACCGGCCTCAACCAACTATCCATTTCCCTTTCCATGAAGTATAGTTAAACATGCCTGAGAATGCACACACACATCGCCCGCTCGCCGAACGGATGCGCCCGACACGGCTGGAGGATTTCGTCGGTCAAGAGCATCTGGTTGGCCAAGGGAAGTTCCTTAGACAGCTAATCGCTAGCGGTACAATCCCTTCCCTACTCTTCTGGGGACCTCCCGGATCAGGTAAAACAACCCTCGCCTCCATTCTCGCCCACGCCATCTCCGCCAACTTCGTCTTCTTCTCGGCGGTTCTCTCGGGGGTTAAGGAAATACGACAGATTGTGGACCAGGCCAGGTTGTTCCAGGAAAACAACACAACCCCGACTATCCTTTTTGTCGACGAGATCCACCGGTTTAACAAAAGCCAGCAGGATGCTTTCCTCCCCCACGTAGAGAACGGTCTTTTGACCCTGATCGGGGCCACAACAGAAAATCCCTCGTTCGAAATCACCGCTCCGCTGCTGTCCCGCTGCCAGGTCCTACTGCTCGTTCCCTTACAGGCTGAGGATCTCAAACGAGTGATCAGGCGAGCGCTTGCCGATCCGGTTGCCGGCTTGGGCAGTTCTAACCTCACCATCGAAGAACAGGCTCTTACTCTGCTCGCCGAGACCGCGGACGGTGATTGCCGCAGGGCCCTTAATCACCTGGAAACCGCAGCCTCACTCACCCTCGACAAACTGCGCCAGCAACCGCAAACAACGGTTAAAGATCGGGTTATCACCACCGCCTGTGTGCAGGAAACCCTGCAGCACAAAACGCTGCGGTACGACGCCAGCGGTGAAGAACATTACAACCTCATCTCAGCACTGCACAAAAGTCTACGCGACAGCGACCCGGATGGTGCCGTCTACTGGCTGGGCAGGATGCTGGCCAGCGGTGAGGAGCCTTTGTATCTAGCCAGACGGATGATTCGTTTCGCGTCTGAGGATATCGGCAATGCCGACCCCATAGCCCTGCAGATGGCTCTCAATTGCCGGGAAGCTTATCATATGCTGGGATCACCGGAAGGTGAGCTGGCGCTGTTCCAGGCCGCCGTCTATCTCGCCACGGCCCCGAAAAGCAACGCCATCTATGCCTGCACCCATAAGGTACGAGCTGACATCAACCGCACCGGTTCCCTGCCCGTTCCCCTGCATCTGCGCAACGCGCCGACAAAGCTGATGAAGGATTTCGGTTACGGCCACGGCTACCAGTATGCCCATGACGACCGGGACGGGGTGGTCAATCAGGAGCACCTCCCCACCGAATTGGCAAACAGCGTCTACTATGAGCCGACCAACCGCGGTTTTGAGGCCGT
>CAITZN010000731.1 GCA_903896915.1 uncultured bacterium | reverse complement strand
GATGACCAATGCCATGCTGCAGAAGGCTGCCACCTTGATGCGGGTGCTGCATTCTGGTTCCAGGGCTTCCTATATCAATGATCTGCGCAGGGACTTCGCGAATAACGACCCTTGGAATGTCCATGTGCAACGAGTAATAGATCATCTGGCTGAAGACCCGGAATTACGTTTTATATCGTTGGTCGATGCCAAGGGACAAGTCATTGCCCACAGTGACCATGCCCGTATTGGTAGTACTCTGCCTCTGCCCACGTTTATGGAAGATCAAGATCACACCGATGATCAGCCCCAGATAACGCATAGTATTAAAGACACCGAGGACTTCGGACGTGTTTTCGAGACAGCTCGGCAGTTTTCCCCTTCTTTTCCCTCTTTTTTGCCCATGCCCATGCGGCCCCAGCGAGGGGAAGGGCAGAGGGGCTTTTTTATGCGTGGAAATGAGGAAAGACGGTCGATGTTGCGATCTTTCCCGGATGGCAATCCTAAAGGTGAGCAGTATTTCGTGCTCGCCGGACTCGACATGAGGGAGTTCGACCGCACCCTTGGCAGGTTGCGGTGGCAAATCTTTATCCTGTCCCTGGCCATGCTTTTGGTTGGGCTAGGGGGGTGGTTTTCTCTGTCTTTGGTTCAGGGGTTCCGTATCTCTCAGAAAACCCTTGAGGATATACAGGCTTATACCTCACTCCTAATAGCCAAATTGCCGGTTGGCGTCATTGCCACGGATGCTGCCGGACGGATTACTACCTGGAACCAGGCCGTTGCCCAACTTACCGGCATACCGAACACGATAGTTACCGGCAAGAGGCCGCATGAAATCTTGCCTGAGTCTCTGGCTGTCTATTTTCAGGATACCGAGGCGGAAACCGTTGGAATTTTAGCCCAGCCGCAAGACCAGAACATTCGCATCGCCTTTGGTGTTCGGCGCTGTGAACTGCTCTGTCATCCACTTCTGATCACGGATAGTGAACAGCAATATATGGGTAAGGTGCTCTTGATCACGGATGTAACTGAAATAAGGTCGCTTGAACAACGGATGCGAGAAAATGAGCGGCTGGCGGCAATCGGTCGGATGGCTGGCGGCGTTGCCCATGAGGTCCGAAATCCCCTCAGTTCGATTAAGGGGTTGGCCCTGCTTCTGAAAAATAAATTCACACCAGGCAGCAAGGAACAGGATACAGCGGATCTGCTCATCCAGGAAACCGAACGGATGAACCGGACCATCACTGAAATGCTCAGCTTCACTCGGCCCACAGATCTACGTTTAGGGCGGATCGATCTCGCTGCTCTACTACAGCGGAGCTTGCAGTTGATTAAGACTGAGGCTATCGATAATCATATCGAAACAACGTTGGAGGTCAAAGGGGAGCTGTTGCCTGTTTTGGGAGATGTCGATCGGTTGCAGCAGGTGATGATGAATGTCTTGATCAACGCCATGCAGGCCATGGAGCATGGTGGCAGGCTGACGGTTGCCCTTGCCAACAAGGAAGATGGCCAGAGCGTTGTCCTGCGGATCAACGATACCGGTGTCGGGATTTCCGCCGAACTGTTACCTCAGGTTTTTTACCCCTATTTCACCACCAAGCAGGGGGGGACTGGCATCGGTCTGGCAATTTCACAGAAAATTATCGTCGATCACGGCGGATCCATCGAACTTGAGAGCGATCAGGGCACGGGAACAACAGTGACCATCCTGCTGCCCGTGTATCGTTACGAACAGAAGGCCTGACCAGGATTGAATAGCATATCCGGGCCCTGCTGAATTCCCATTCTTGGCAAATAGTTGATCGGCAGCAAGCTTGATCGATTATTGAAGTGGAGCTGAAAAATGTTTATCGAGAAAATCGCATTCCAGCGGGGTAAGGTCAAAGCGCAGTTCCGCCTCCTGCACGACGGCCTGCCGTTTCTTCTCAGGATACAGTTGTAGAGTTTCTGACATCCATACTAGTGCTTTTTTGAGATTTGCCGATTTGCAATGCAGTGGAGATTGGTCGCTCATACCGTTCCTTGTTTTTCCTTCATAGCGGTTGATTGTTCAGGGTGATGAGATTAAAGTGTAACGCAGAGGCAACAAAGCGGCAACCAAGATCAGCTCTATAAATTCGGTTTACCAATGGTACAACTGTCTTGACCGCTCATGTTTTTAAGTGATAAATTGTTATTAGAGGATCACACAGACAGGATTGACTATGGATAGCCTGGCAGGACATTTTCTCATTTCTACACCACAGATGCCTGATCCGAGATTTCAGGAACAGGTTATATATCTCTGTGTCCATAATGAGGAGGGGGCTATGGGGTTGGTGATCAATAATCCCAATCCGGAAATTACCCTGCTGGACATCTTGCACGGCTCTTGCCTGGCTATTCCTGATGGCACGTTGCCTCCGGTCTACATGGGGGGGCCTGTTGAGATTGATGCCGGTTTTATTCTCCATGCAACGGAGAACTATGATCGTTATTCCGTGGAAGTGAAGTCTGGCGTTTTTCTGAGCCGCGATTCCCGCCTCCTTGAAGATATTTCCCAGGGGCATGGGCCTGAAAAATTTTTGTTCATGCTGGGGTATGCGGGTTGGGGTGCTGGCCAGTTAGAAGGTGAATTAGTCGATAACGGCTGGTTGACTGTTCCAGCGGACCTTGAAGTTCTTTTTGATACCCCTGATGCGCTGAAGTGGAAAATGGCGGCGCACAAATTTGGTATTGATATTTCGATTTTTGGCGACATTATCGGCTATGCCTGATTGCAGTTCGCCTCAACTATTCTTCCATTATAACGTCGATTCCCTCTGAGGATCGGCGTTTTTTCTTATCATGACCAATAAAAACACGACCACTTGCTACGTTACCGACATCTTCGCATGCACCTGCTGTGGCTTCTGTTGTCACGGGGAAACCACCGTGTCCCTTGACCAGAGGGATCAGGACAGGATGATCAAAACCTTGGGTCTGACTCCAGAGGAAACCAGGGAAAGATACTGGCGCGTCACCGGTTCGGTGGTACAGATGCAGACCCGGGAAGGCCATTGTATTTTTTACGACAAGAGTGTTGGTTGCACCGTCCACGAAGGTCGTCCCTGGCGGTGCCGGCAATGGCCGCTGCATCCGAGCATGTTGGCTGATGAAAATAATTATCGTACCATTACCGAATCCTGTCCTGGCTTTAAACAGGGGGTCAGTTACCAGCAGTTCTGTCATGTCTTGCAGGCGCTGTTAGAACAAGCCGATTCCGATAAAACCGGCGGATGAAATTCCTTATCCCTTTGCTCGGCAAAACCAAAGAATCCTACCTTGAGAATGGAATTCGTGATTATTCCAGTCGACTCGGTCGGTTTGCTACGGTTGAAATGCCTGTACTTAAGGAACGGCATAGCCTTAAACAACCGGATGAGGTAGTTAAATTAAACGATTCGGTGCTGCTGTTGGAACATGGAGGTGTGGCCGGATTGAAGGTTGCCCTCGATCCGACAGGACAATCCGCCAGCTCCGAAGAACTCGCCGCCCTGCTGACGGCTTGGGAAAATCAGAGTGTCGGCACGGTCTGTTTTTTTATTGGCGGACATCTGGGGCTGCATCGCTCGGTATTGCAGCAGGCCGATATGGTACTGTCGCTTTCCCGATTGACTTTCACTCATGAAATGACTCGGCTGATTCTGGTCGAACAGTTATACCGGGCCTGCACCATCAAAGCCGGACACCGCTATCACAAATAGTTTTCAGCCTTGCCGTGCATGCAAATCCACCGTACAATATTTTCGTAACTGCAAGAGGTTAGCAAGGTGGGGAGAGCCTTCAAGCCACAGGGGGACGAAATAGAATTGATAAGGCGCAAAATGGTCAATACAGACCGGGTAACGGCAATACCAGGGACAGACGGGAAATTTGGGTTTTCCTGCTTCTCCCCTGATGGATTGGTTGATCTTGCCGATGCCCTTGCCGGGGTGCTTGAACCAGGAGATGTTATTTTTCTGCAGGGAGAACTGGGTGCGGGCAAGACAACCCTGACCCAGTATTTGGCTTACGCTCTCGGAGTCGGTGCGGAGCAGTATGTCGCCAGCCCGTCGTTTGCCCTTCTCCACGAATACAGCGGCCGTCTACCAGTGTACCATATGGATTTGTACCGGCTTCATGATGAAGAAGATGTAGAGGCGGCCGGACTGCCGGAATTTTTCGAACAGCAAGGGGTTTCCATCGTTGAATGGCCAGATCGCCTTGGATCGTTAGCCCCTGCGGATCGGCTTGAAATACACATCCAGATCGAAGCGGAAGAGGCACGGTGGCTTATCCTGAACCCCTGGGGTGAACCTTGGCGGGATAAACTCTCTCGAATCTCTGCAACCCTTGCATAAACGAGAGTTCGATAAACAGAGAAAAAAATGGGTTGGGGAATTGCGTCTGCTGTGCGTAGGCACGAGACATCCTCCTGCTGAATTAATTACCATTCACTACTATATTTCATGAATAAAAAGATCATTACCCTCCAGTCCTGCCCTAAGCACTACACCTATGATCAGGACAAGGCATGTTCCCCTGAGGAAACCGTGGCCAGGTTCCAGGAGCGTCTCCGGGCAACCCGTCTCGATATTTTGGAGGAGATTCGTCGCATCGATAACGGTCGTCTTGACATCCCCGTCTATTTTAGCGTCTGCGGTGTTGATGCCCAGCGGATCATCGGTAACAAGAAACAGATGGGTAAAGGCTCGACACCTGAACAGTCACGGGCCAGCGCCTGTATGGAGCTGGGCGAGCGGTTCAGTTTTTTCAGTTTCCTGCGAGATGAGGAGAACTTTTTGACCGGCGATTATGACGCCATGGAGGCCCAAGGTTATCCTGTACTGCCGATCGAGACGCTTTTGCATTCGGTCCATGACGTCGACCTGGCACTGGAAACGCTCCGTCAGCTGTTGTCCGGTCTGCCGATGCAGTGGACCTGGGCGCTTAGACTCTCCGACAATACGCCGTTTTTGGTACCGTTCTCCTGGTTTTACGCCATCAACGAGTTCAACGGCCCGTCAGCAGGAAACACCTATGAGGAGGCTGTGATCCAGGGGATCAGCGAGGTGATCGAGCGCCATGTCTGCTCCCTCATCACCCGCGACCAACTTGCCACCCCGAAGATCGACCCGGATTCGATCAGTGATCCGGTGGCCCTTGAGCTACTGGAAAAATTCAACAAGAACGGTATCCAGGTACATCTTAACGACTTTTCCCTGGATACCGGTATCCCTACAATCGGTGCTCTGGCCTGGGATCCTGCCACCTTTCCTGAACTGAGCGAAATCGTCTATACCGCCGGCACCACTCCCGATGCCAATAAAGCTTTGATCCGGGCCTTGACCGAAGTTGCCCAGTTGGCCGGTGATTTCAATTCTGGTTCCAATTATGTGGCCAGCGGGTTGCCCAAGCCTCTGAGTCTTGCTGAGGTCGCCCATGTGGTTGACAGCGGGCAGACGGTTGCCCTCGATGAGCTGGCAGACCTCCAGGATGATGATATCTTTGAGGAGGTCAAGAACTGTGTAGCCGCCCTCAAACGCATCAATATGGAGGTGTTGGTGGTGAATACCACCCATCCGGAATTGCAGATACCGGCCATTTATACCATCATCCCCGGTGCCCATTTCCGCGAACGGGCCATGGGTGGCAATGCCGGTCTGTTTGCTGCCAAATTAGCTGCCGGGATGCTTGAGGGAGAACATTTGGGTTCTCGCCTATCAGCCATGCAGGATCTGTTGCCGGAGGCGTACTACCTACATTTCTATCGGGGCCGCCATCTTTTTGAGCAGGGAGATGTCGAGTCGGCATTGGTCCTATTCAACGATGCTCTTGTTCGTGGTCCACATCAAGAGGATCTGCCCTATCTCTATTCCTACAAGGGCTGCTGTCTGAGAGATCTCGGCCGGTTCGAGGAAGCTATAGCCGCGCTCGAGTTGGGGCTTTCCTGCGATGAAGAGCGGCCTGATATCCATAACACCCTGGGTGTCTGCTACTTTAAGACCGGCTGCTATGCCAGGGCCGTCCATCATTTTCAACGTGCTGTTGCTTTAAATCCCGTCTCAGCTATCGACTACGCCAATTTGGCGTTGAATTTGGAATACCTTGGTGACAGGGAGCAGGCTATTGCCAACTATGAAATAGCCCTGTCCCAGGATCCTAGCATTGACTTTGCCGTTGATCGCCTTGCTGGATTGCTGGGTACCAGTGATGCTGGAAGGAATTTGCGATGAAGTCGTTCCCGCAGCATCCGAAAAAGATTCTGATCCGTTCCACCAACTGGATCGGGGATGCGGTGATCACGACTCCGGCCGTTCGGACCATCCGTGAGAATTTCCCGGAGAGCGAGATCACCATGCTCGTGCACCCATGGGTCAGCGATATTTTTCGCTACAGCCCCAGGGTCGATCAACTGTTTATCTATGAAAAAAAGGGGCTGCATCAGGGCCTGAAAGGGATGTTACGGCTTGCTGGAGAGTTACGGTTGCAACAGTTCGACTGCGCTATCCTCCTGCAGAATGCTTTTGAGGCGGCGTTGATCACCAGGGTGGCCGGTATTCCGGTCCGAGGCGGCTATACCACTGACGCACGCAGTTTGTTGCTCACCCATGGTGTGGACAAAGAACCGGATATTATCAAAAAACATCAGGTTCATTATTACCAGCGTATGGTCCGCGGGCTGGGTCTGCGCACCTCACCTAACGAATTGGAGCTCTTTATTCCCGGCGATCAGATCGATGCCGCCAAAAGGCTGATCGAAAAGCGTACCGGTGTGCAGTATGGCGATGTGCCGCTGATCGGCTTCAATCCCGGGGCTGCGTTTGGTCCGGCTAAACGCTGGCCGCCGGAGAAGTACGCCGAACTGGCTGATATGATCTGTCGTCGCACCGACGCCCGTATTGTGATTTTCGGGAGCGGGGCCGACCGGGAAACAGCGGCCGAAATCATTGCCCATGCCGGGAAAGCGAAAGACCGGATGATTGATCTCACCGGCTCCACCAGCCTGATTGAGGCTATGGCGCTGATCGGCGAGTGTTCTGTTTTTGTGACGAACGATTCCGGATTGATGCATGTTGGCGCTGCCCTGCACACCCCAATGGTGGCCATTTTCGGTTCCACTGATCACGTCGCGACCGGGCCATATTCGGACAATGCCACGGTTATCCGTAAACCGTTACCCTGCAGTCCGTGTAAAAAGACCCATTGTCCTGAAAAACATTTTCAATGCATGAAACTGATAAGCAGTGCTGAAGTTTTTACTGCTGTTACGCAACTATTGGAGTCTGCATAGATGGGACAACCGGATACCCCGACCAGAAAATCAGCCGTGAACAGGCCGACGCGACCAGCAGTCTTTCTCGACCGGGACGGCACGATCAACGAACAGATGGGCTACATCAACCATATCTCCCGGTTTCAACTGCTGCCCGGGGTTGGCGAGGCTATCCGCATCCTCAATGAACACTATTTGCCGGTTGTGGTCGTCACCAATCAGTCAGGTTTGGCACGAGGTTATTTTCCCGAGTCGCTGCTGGATGAGGTCCACCAGGAAATGACCTTTATGTTGGCCCTGGAAGGGGCTCACATTGATGGTCTCTATGTCTGTCCGCACCATCCTGAGGCCAAAGAAGAGCGATTCAGGGTTGATTGTAAATGCCGTAAGCCGAAGACCGGCCTGTTGGAACAGGCAGCGACAGATCTCAGCATTGACCTGCGGCGTTCTTTTGTTGTGGGTGATCGTTGGTCGGATCTTCGTTGTGGTGCTGCCGTTGGCGCTACAACTATATTGGTGCTGACTGGGTATGGCAGGGGTGATGCCGCGTATATTGGACCGGGCCAGGTCGTTCAGCCTGATTATATCGCCGAGGATCTGGGGGCTGCGGTTCGATGGATTCTCGGCGGGGATGAAGAAGAGAAAGCAGGAGACGAAGATAAAGGGGATATTTATTGAACGTTGGGTCCACTTCAGGAGCAGGCGTTCGCTTTGATTGATTCCATAGAGAGTATGAGACATCGGAGGTGTACAATGAAGAGAGTATTTACCAATGTGCTGGCGGCGTTTATGACCCTGTTCTTGATTTCAGGTTGTGGCTACAATGCGTTGCAAACTAAGGAAGAAGGGGTGTTTAAAGCTTGGGCCGATATCGAAGCGAACCTGCAGCGTCGGGCGGATCTTATTCCTAATCTGGTCGAGACCGTGAAAGGCTATGCCAAACACGAGCAGGAGACACTGACAGGGGTGATCACGGCCCGCTCCAAGGCAACAGCAGTGCAGATTACACCCAAAGATTTGAGCAATCCAAAGGCGATGCAGCAACTTCAGGATGCACAAGGGGGGCTGTCCTCAGCTCTGTCCAAACTGATGGTGGTGGTCGAAAAATATCCTGATTTGAAGGCAAACCAGAACTTCCGTGATCTGCAGAACCAGCTGGAAGGGACAGAAAATAGGATTAATGTCGCCCGTCAGCGTTACAATCAGGCCGTTGAGGTTTTTAATGGATCTATCCGCAAGTTTCCCGAAAGCTTGACCAATTCGCTCCTGCTTCATCTGGAGCGCAAAGAATATTTCAAGGCTGCGGCCGATGCCAAAGAAACGCCTAAGGTAAAGTTTTAAGATCTCGGAGTCGGCATGAGAGCATTTCGTAATCTTCTGATTCAGCCGTTTTTCATCGTTTTCCTCCTGGTAACCGGGGTGATGATCCCTGGGGCTCACGCTTTGGATGTCCCGCCCCTGAAAGGCAGGGTTAACGATACGGCCCGTATTCTTTCAGCAAGCTCGGTGCAAATGCTCGAAAAGACCTTGCAGACTCTGGAGCAGAATGAGTCTACCCAGATTGTGGTCTTGACTGTCCCCAGTCTTGAGGGTGACAGTCTGGAGCAGTATACCCTCAAGGTGGTCGAAACCTGGAAGATCGGGCAGAAAGGGACTGATAACGGGGCTTTGCTGTTCATTTCGGCTAAGGATCGTAAAATCAGGATTGAAACGGGATATGGCCTTGAGGGCAAGTTAACCGATCTTGTTGCCGGGAGGATCATTAGTGAATCGATGGTGCCAGCCTTTAGGCAGGGCAATTACGATCAGGGGGTAATTGACGGGGTCGGGGCCATGGTCGCCGTAGTCAAAGGGGAATATAAAGGAAAAGGTCGTCAACCTGTGAAAAAACAACCACGCCGCGACCCCGGTGGGTTTGTGGTGTTTTTACTTATCGGCCTAGCTGCTATCGGGAGTATGTTTAATCAGAAAAAACCTGTGGCAGCTATTGCTGGTGGGGTTTTTGCCCCGGTGGCAGCCCTCTTTCTTTCCGGTTTTTCAGGTTGGCTACCCTTTGCACTGTTAATTCCCGGCGGTATCCTTGGGGCGCTTCTTGCCAGTGCACTGGCCGGATCCAGTAACGGGAATCGCTTTGGACCAGGCGGATTTTTCCCGGGTGGCAGTATTGGCGGAGGAGGGGGTGGCTTAGGCGGTTTCAGCGGAGGTGGTGGTGGATTTGGCGGCGGCGGTGCTTCGGGAGAATGGTAACCATGCAGACATTAGCAGAAGTTTTTTTTTACCCAGGACGAACAACTGGACATTACCCAGGCTGTACAGCGTGCCGAGCAGCAGACCGCCGGCGAAATTGTGCCCATGGTGGTATCGGCAAGTCACGCCTACCCTGAGGCTGAACTCACCGGGGCTGCGGTGTTGGCTTTGCCCGTTGCCTTGGCGGCATCCCTTGTTACGAGTTCTTTTTTCTGGTGGCAGGGCGAGGTGCTGTGGCTTTTTCTCGGCTATCTTTCGGTGTTTTTCCTTTTTGGTCGCCTGATTGTGCGCAGCAGCCCTGCACTGATGCGGCTTTTCATCCGCAGGCAACGGGCTGCAGCCGAAGTGGAGCGCGCGGCTTTTTCCCATTTTTATGCCGCAGGACTCCAGGCCACCAGAGATGCCAACGGGGTCTTGATTTATATCTCGGTGCTTGAGCGCCGAGTCTGGATACTGGGTGATCGGGGTATCAACGAAAAAATTCCCCAGCAGACCTGGCAGGAATTCGTCAAGCGATTGACGACAGGTATCAGTGAGAAACAGCAAGGAGCGGCCCTCTGCGCCATCATCGAAGAGATCGGTAGCCTCTTGCGTACCCATTTCCCGCCCAAAGATGACGATCGCAACGAATTAAGCGATCTGATTATCGAAGCTTCGAATAGCAAACTCCGCCATACGCTCAAAGTCACATAAACATTGAGGGAAGCTATGCACGCTACGGGTGCGGCTACCAGGAGCACATCTTCATGTTACCGGTTTTTCGATCGGTTTGCTTTGCAGCCCCTGCTCATAGCCCACCGCGGCTACCGGGCCTGTTATCCGGAGAACACCCTCTGCGCCTTTGCTCAGAGCCTCTGTCGTAGCCAGATGATTGAACTGGATGTTCAACTCACCGCTGATGGCGTGGGCGTGGTCTTTCACGATCAGGACTTAACCAGAACGTCCAATGCCGCCTTCGTGGTCAAAGAGCTTGGTCTGAGCAGTCTCAATCTCTGTGATTGGGAACTTTCGCAGTTACGCCTCCTTGATCTCGGCACTTGGTTTATCGACACCGATCCCTTTGCTACCCTGCGGCACGGCAGTGTTGATCGTCTCCATCTCTTGTCCCTCATGCCGCAACGAATCCTGACTCTGCGGGAGCTGCTGGCCTGGGCAAAGTCGAACACGATGCCGCTCAATATTGAAATCAAGGATATGCGTCACTCCCGGATGAACGACGAGATTGTGCCGGAGGTAATCCGGGAGGTTCGTTTCGCCGCAGCCACCGAAGATGTTATCATCTCCTCGTTTAACCACGGATATCTGAGAACCTGCCACAGGTTAGCCCCTGAGGTGGCGACCGCTGCCCTTCAGGCAGGCTCCCCGCCACCCAATCTCATCGCCTATCTGAAAAAACTCGGTGTCTGTGCCTACCACGCCGAGGACACCTACGTTGATGCGACCCTAGTCAAAATCTTGCGCGCCGCAGGCCTGCACATCAACGTATTCACCGTTAACGATCCGTCCCGTCAACAACAACTGTTTCGCTTCGGCGTTACCGGCATCTTTACCGATTTTCTTGAATCGGCCGTCTATGAGTTACGGCAAAGGGGTTGAAGTGCTGACTCCCTTTAGGACCTCGAACCGATATTAGCATACGGGGTGAGTGACGGGCCGGTATAGCGGGCATTGGGTCTGATCAGCCGGTTGTTTTTCCATTGTTCGAGAATATGGGCGGTCCAGCCGACGGTTCTACTGACAGCGAAAATCGGAGTAAACAGTTCCACGGGAATACCCATAGCATGGTAGAGCGGGGCGGAATAAAAATCGACGTTGGGGAATACCTTGGAATTGCTCAACATGACTTTCTCCACCGCCTGGGCGATCTCATAGTATTGGGTTTCGCCGGTAAGTGCGGTGATCTCCTGCACCTTTTTGCGCAGCACGGTGGCGCGCGGATCTTCGCAACGGTAGACCCGATGACCGAATCCCGGAATTTTTTGTTTCGTATTCAGACGCGGCAAAACCCAATCTGCTGCTTTTTCAGGCGTACCAATCTCATCGAGCATCTTCATGACTTCTGCATTGGCGCCGCCATGAAGCGGACCCTTGAGCGCTGCGATGGCGCTGGTCACGGCCGAATAGATATCAGTCATGGTCGCAGCAGTCACCCTGGCGGCAAAGGTTGAGGCATTGAGTTCGTGGTCGGCATGGAGGATAAGCGAGGTGTCCATTGCTTTGACCATGATCGGATCGGGTTCCTTGCCCTGAAGAGTGTAAAGAAAATTGAAGGCAATGCCGTTATTGGACATCGGTTCGAGCGGTTCCTTGCCGTCGCGGAGGCGCTGATGCGAAGCGATGATCATGGGGATGCGTTCGGTGAGACGCTGTGCCTTCCGCAGGCAAGCATCGAGCCGGGTGTTGCCGCTGTCAGGATCCCAGTGGCCAAGAGATGAAACTGCGGTTCGCAGCACCTCCATGGGCGTGGCGGCATGTGGGAACATGCGCAGAATCATAACGGTTTCCACTGGTAATTTCATGCAACCGGTGAAGCCGTCGAGAAAGGCCTGGAATTCGGTGAATCCGGGAAGGCGACCATACCAGAGGAGGTAGGCAACCTCCTCGAAGGTGGAGTGTTCGGCCAGCTCAACGATGTCGTAGCCGCGATAAAGCAGTCGGCAGGCTGCCCCGTCGACCAGGCAGATGGAAGAATCGCAGGCAATGACGTCTTGCATTCCTGCATCGATTGCATCGGTTGTTTGGATAGATTGCTTTGTCATATATGCTCCCGACAACCTTTGGTTAAGGTTGGTATTTTGTGAAAAAAACAAGGTTATACCTCACAGAGGTATAACCTTGTGTGCAACTGATTGTAATCAGCAGTAAAAGCTCAGACCATCGTCTCGGTCAACCAAAAATCATGTTGATTGCAAAAACTGGTGGCATAGACCTTTCCTTTGTAGCCTGCCGGTAATTCATAGCTGGATTCCGGTTTGTCCGCAGGCGTGAAAGTCGTGCCGCCCACGTAGGTGCCATCCTCGAGAACAAGGGTATGTCTGACTATGAAGTGCTTATCCGTCATCGGGTGCTTGGTGACCACTGTAATTTTTGCGCCCGTTACCGTCACTTCAGGCACGTGACTGCCCTCTTTTCCCGCCCATGTACCAGGATTATCCTTGGTGTAGATAATATTGGTGTACATAGCTGTGCCAGCGGCAAAGGCTCGGGGGACAGAGCTAATTGCCAGAACAGAAGCTGCTGCAACTGTTGTTTTTAGGAAATCGCGTCGGTCATACATAAGTATTCCTCCGATAAAGAGTTGATGATAAATATTATTAAGTATGAGTCAGCCGTTTCGCAAGTCTTTTAACCGGCAACATGCACAGTGGCCTGTGTCGAAATTATTCTTATGATTACGATG
>CAITZN010000730.1 GCA_903896915.1 uncultured bacterium | reverse complement strand
TCAAGTCACTGCGCTCTTTTCCTCCACGGAAAAGCGCGGGAAGGTTTGGAAAGGATGGACACCGTGATAGTCAGGAGACCTGCCAGTTATTTTTGCATGATTACAATCGGACTACGGGCTATAGTCGGGGCAAAGCTGTACCACTTTTTGCATTGTAATATTTCAATGCTCATATCGTTACCTATGCCTTTTGCTTACCCCTGTCAGTTGATCTATTTCTCAAACTGAAAACAGGTTATTTCAATGAACAAAAAAGTATTTCTTGTTGCCATGGCAGGCCTGCTGTGCAGCAAAGGGCTTCTGGCTGAAGAGCAGCCAAGGAGCTTTGTGGGGGAAGAAGTCGTGGTTTCAGCCACAAAAACGCTCAATTCAATTGCCGATGCCGGAGGCAGTTCGGTGACGGTTGTTACAGCGGCAGAGATCAGGAAATCAGGAAAATCGACTGTCGAAGAGGTCATCACGGGAACGCTCGGCATCGATGTCGTGTCGAATGGCGGATTGGGAACGCAGACCAGCATTTTCATGCGAGGAGCTGATGCGAAAAATGTGCTCGTGCTGGTGGACGGAGTTCCCTTCAATGATCCATCCGATCCAAACGGAGCCGCCAATATCGCCAACCTCACCGTGGACAATATCGAGCGGATTGAGATCGTCAGAGGCCCGGTCAGCGTCCTCTACGGTAGCCACGCAACAGCGGGCATCATCAACATCATCACGAAACAGGGGAAAGGGAAGCCCGAATTCACCATTGGCGCGGAAGGAGGCGCATACGGAACCTGGAAGGCTTATGGCAGTGCTATGGGGAAGATAGACGCTTTGCGGTACTCCGTGAACCTCGCAAGGCTGAAATCGGATGGATTCTCAAATGTGGACCAGAGGAACCCTTTGATCCTGCATCCAGCCAACACTGCTGACAAAGACGGATACAGCAATACCACTCTCTCGACGAATTTTGGTTACCAGCTCAGCAAAAACGTTGACCTTTCGAGTGTTCTGAGGTATGCCGATGCATCTGCTGATCTCGATGGTTCGTATAAATACACCGATTCGAAAGAGCTGGCAGGACGGGTTGCCCTGCGAGTCAATACCGACCCGGTGACGAATACCCTCTATTACAACTATTCAAGCAAGGATCGCCAGTATTACGAGAATAGCGCCCTCAAGACGGCGACCTACAAGGGATACGTGAACGAGGTAGGTTGGCAGGCAGATGCCGCCTTGCCATCGAACAACACCGTCACTGTCGGTGCCGATATCCAGAATGAAAAGATGGATAATTGGAGCGCGGCTTCCAGCTACGCCCCAGTTTCGGCAATTAACATGAGTGCCGATCTCAAGAGCGTGTTTGTCCAGGATCAATGGCATGTTTCTGACTTTAACCTGGTAGCCGGGTTGCGCTACGACGATCACCAGCTGTTCGGGGGCAAGACAACATACCGTGTGGCGCCCTCCTTCAAGTTTGGCGATATGCTGCTGAAATTCAGTTACGGCACAGGATTCAGGGCGCCTTCACTGTATGAACTCTATAATCCTGTGTCTGGGAACAGTATGCTGAATCCCGAAACGAGCAAAGGATGGGATGCAGGGCTCGAACAGCGTCTTTCTGACAATTTCAAACTCGGTTCGACCTATTTTTGTACAGATTATACGGATCTTATTTCTTGGGTTTTGACTGATCCCGCGACCTATGACGGTAAATATTTTCAGGTTTCCGGCATCACAAAGACCTGTGGTGTCGAAAGCTTTATCGAATGGAATCCAGCATCTTCGGCATTTCTGACCTTTTCGCATACTTACACCGAGATAGATGCCATCAGTCCGGTGTCAGAGGCCAGGCGTCCGAAACACAAAATCGGGATGTCGGGTTCATGGAAAGTTACACCGAAGCTTACCCTGAACACAAAGATGGATTGGGTCGGAAAGCGCAAGGAGGTTTACGCATCTGACCTGAATGGTAATCCTGTTACGTCACTTGACAGTTACTTTTTGGCGAATGTTTCTGCTTCGTACAAGTTGAAACCGAATGTTGAACTCTATGGCAGAATCGACAATGTGTTCGACAAGTATTACGAAGAGGTATGGAGCTGCGCCACGCCGGGCAGGTCGGCTTACGCTGGCGTGAAGGTTACTTTTTGAGCGTGTTTGTTGTCAGGGGGATTTTGAGTTTTTTTCGGTGAAGTTTCTCTTATAAAATCGTGTAAGCATCGCCATTCATCATTCTGAATTCTTAAAAAACATATGAACACGACTATTTCCGAACTTGAGCGTGAAGCTCTTTACAAAGTCATCTACAGCCGTCGCGATGTTCGCGGGCAGTTTCTGCCGGATCCTGTGCCGGAAGAGGTAATCAGCCGCCTGCTTGATGCGGCGCACCCTGCTCCAAGTGTTGGCTACGTGAGCTTTTTCCATGCAACCCCGGAGCTTGAGCAGGCAGGAAGGCTGCCAAGAATGGAACTTGAAACCCTTGTCCATCACGAAACATGGTAGAGCCAGCAAAAAAGTATCGTTCGCTTGCGGTCTTTGGCACAGCATCTGATGTCGGCAAAAGTATTGTCGCCACGGCGCTCTGCCGGATATTCAGCAATGCCGGGATTGATGTTGCCC
>CAITZN010000729.1 GCA_903896915.1 uncultured bacterium | reverse complement strand
GATCTCGATTTTCCGCTGCCGGGTGAAAAACAGGGTGACACCTTACCTATTTATCCTGCCCATCACTTTTCTTCACCACCGGTCCTATTACCTCAACCCCCATCACGAACACTTAGAATACCCACAATCCCGACACACCTCACACCCCTCCTCAAACACCAGCATCCCCTGACACTCCGGACAAACCGAAGCAAACCCGTGCTGGGTAGCGGCCATGAACGACTTCAACAGTTTGCCCAACTGGGCGGGCAGATCAAGCATATGGCCGCTGGAACGATCCAGCTGCTTGATGATCTCGTCCATGGGAATCTGATAACGGAGAGCCAGCGACACAAGCCGACAGGTGGTGGTCCACATGGTGGATTTGTCCTTGAGGTCCACCCTGTTATCAAAGGGGAATTTGGCAAAGACCTCCATGGGTTTTTCGCCCTCGTCAAAACAGACAATCAGATAGATGGTCTCGCCGTTGATATCCTTGAGCCGGTACCGCTTGGCGCTGAGCACATCGGGCAGGGTCGACTTCTGGAACACCCCTTCCGTAGAAACAGTCGCCGTCTTGTCGGCGCTCGTAGCCATGGTGTTCAGCACCTGATGATCGCGGGAGCCATCACGATAAACGGTCAACCCCTTGCACCCCAGTTCATACCCCAGCATATAGGAGGTGCGGACATCGTCGACCGTGGCATTGGAGGGCATGTTGATCGTTTTGCTGATCGAGGCGTCGACCCCGTTGCGCTGCAGGCCGCCTTGCATGCGGATATGCTGTTCCGGGCTGATATCTTGGGCGGTGCGAAAGATATCCTGCCAGTGTACCGGGATTTCGACATGCCCGATAACCGTGCCGCTGCTGGCGACCCGCTCCAGCAGCTCCGCCGAATAGAAGCCTTCCTCTCGAGCTACCCGCTCAAAGTGCTTGTTGACCATGAGCAAACGGTCGCCATCCATGACGTGCTTGCTCATGACGATGGAGAAATAGGGCTCGCAACCCGAGGCGCAGTCGGCAATCATCGACACCGTGCCAGTGGGCTGGATCGAGGTCAAAGCCGCATTACGCCGGGCGGGATACTTATTGACACGCTCGTCATAGGCGGGAAAAGGTCCCTTGAGGGCTGCCAGTTCGATGGAGGCCGCTTCTGCCTCGCTGCGGATAAAGGCCATGACGTCGGCCGAGACCTGCCGCCCCTCTTCGCTGCCGTAGGGGAGTTGCATCTGGATCAGCATGTCGTGCATGCCCATGATCCCAAGCCCCACTTTGCGAGTCTTGTGGGTCATCTCGGCAATTTCAGGGATGGGGAAACGGTTGCAATCAATGACGTTATCAAGAAAACGAACTGCCAGGCGAGCGGTCTGGCCGAGCCGCTCCCGATCGAGCTTGCCGCCCGTAACATACTGACCAAGGTTGATGGAACCAAGGTTACAGGATTCGTAGGGCAGCAACCACTGCTCGCCGCAGGGATTGGTGGCCTCGAATTTCCCCAACTGCGGGGTGGTATTGTCGCGGTTGGCGGCATCGATAAACAGCACGCCAGGCTCGCCGTTGTGCCAGGCGCGATCGATAATCTTATCGAAAACATCTCGGGCCCGCAGGCTGGTAACGATGTCACCGTTGGAGGGGTCGACCAGGTCATACTCCAGGTCGTCTCGTACCGCGTCCATGAACAGATCGGTTATTGCAACGCTAAAGTTAAAATTGGTGAACCGGGTTTGGTCTTCTTTGGCGACGATGAATTCGAGGATATCAGGATGATCGACCCGCAGCACGCCCATGTTGGCGCCACGCCGCTTGCCCCCCTGCTTGATGGTTTCGGTGGCGACATCAAAGACCGCCGCAAAGCTCAAGGGGCCTGAGGCCACACCTTGAGTCGATTGAACCGCCGAATTTTTGGGCCGCAGGCGGGAGAAGGAATAGCCAGTGCCGCCGCCGGTTTTGTGAACCAGCGCCCCGTTGCGAATGGAGGTGAAGATGCCGTCCATCGAATCTTCCACCGGCAGGACGAAGCAGGCAGACAGCTGACCAAGATCAGTACCGGCATTCATCAGGCAGGGCGAGTTGGGGAGAAAATCGAGGTGGTAGATCATGTTGAAAAACTGATCCCCCAAGCCTTCATAGTCCTTTCGCTCACGATCGACCAGAGCCACGGCATTGGCTACCCGGCGACAGAGGCTTTCCCAATTTTCGAGCGGTTTGCCTTGCTCATCCTTCAGGTAGTATCTCCGTTCGAGTACAGTTTCTGCAGTATCAGTCAATTGCTGCCGTGGTATACTTCTGGTCATCGTTTTCCTCATTTCGATTAAGTTCGTCTCGACTCCCCATGTGTGGCCGACAACCGATCCGGGCAACACCTGATGGCACAGCTTGCTCCCTTGCCCTGATTACACGGGAAACCCGCGCCAGAGGCCTGAAAACAACGAAGCATTCAGGGTGTGGCTTCGACATCGTCAACGGCAACTTATCACAACATATAGAGCGCATCAAGGATAAAACATGCCACATGTAGTGTTTTCAAACAACATCATGTTTTCAAGGAGATCAGCTAAAAAGCCTCAATTTTCTTAACCAACAGGCCCCTGAAATACGCAACCGGTACCGCAGCAGACAGCCACAATTACCCCTCCAAAACAAAACGGACTTTCAAGAACAGCTACCAGAATTCACGGTACATTTCCTCACCGTAACCCACAGGTTATATCAATAATTTTGCCGTTTCCCGTTGGTTGGAACGCACCAGGCCATACCTAACATCCCAGCTCCGCTCCATGACCCACTCTTGCTCCTTGCGCAAT
>CAITZN010000728.1 GCA_903896915.1 uncultured bacterium | reverse complement strand
CCGGGCAAAGGATTCTGGGCGTAATACCATACGTTTCTTTGATTCCGATATGGAGATAATAGTAAAGAAACGAGCTGCACTGGAAAAAGATCTGCGCAACGCTGTTCAAAATAACCAGTTTTTGCTCCACTATCAGGCCCAAATGACTGGTGGCCGACTGACCGGTTCTGAAGTTCTGGTCCGATGGCAACATCCTGAACGAGGGATTGTATCGCCAGCCGACTTCATTCCACTTGCCGAAGAAAGCCGCTTGATACTGCCATTAGGCCAATGGGTGCTGGAAACCGCTTGCAGACAACTGGCACAATGGGCGGCCCATCCAGATATGTCGCATCTTACTGTGGTGGTGAATGTGAGTGCCCACCAGTTTCATCAGGCCGATTTTGTCGATCAGGTACTGGATGTTCTCAATAAAACTGGGGCCAACCCTCAATTACTCAAGCTGGAATTGACTGAGAGCCTGCTGGTATCGAAGGTTGAGGAGATCATAGAAAAGATGTTTGCCTTAAAGGCAAAGGGAATTGGTTTCTCGCTTGATGACTTTGGGACAGGGTATTCGTCGCTATCTTATCTAAAACGACTGCCGCTTGATCAGTTGAAGATCGACCAGTCATTCGTCCGTGACGTGCTCATAGATTCTAACGATGCTGCCATCGCAAAAACTGTTATTGTACTAGGTCAGAGTCTGGGCCTCAATGTAATTGCCGAAGGTGTGGAAACGGCTGAGCAACTAAATTTTCTGGCTAGCTCAGGGTGTCATGCATATCAAGGCTATTTCTACAGCAAACCGCTCCCCCTAGAGAGTTTTGAGGAGTATGCGAGGAATGTTTGACAGTGGGTTGGATGAGCATGATGCTGATGATCATACTGGAAAACCTTACGACAAAGAGGAAATATCAGAACTGTTGTTAAGGCACCATGTGTGATTGTCGTTGTGTCATTTTTCTGAAGGCGGCGGTTTTTCCGATGCATATATGTTGAAGTTGAGGCCGTGCAGGAGATTGTAGGAATATAGTATTCTTGCTCGTTTTCATAGTAGGAAGGTGAACCACATTTTTTATCAAACTTCCACTTTCTTAGTGTGAGGATTTTCTCCTTAGGATCAATATGCCATGAAGTTTACCAGCATTAGCCAGAAACTTATACTATACACGGTACTTCTTTCCGCAGCGATGCTTATAACGATTGCCATCGGAACCTACGCCTATTTCCGTCATACAACTGAAAAGCTGATATTAGGCCAGCAATTTGCGACTGTAACCTCGTTGGCACAGAATATTGATCAAGCAATTACAACTGCGCATAACGCCCTGACCAGTGTCGCAACTGTACTTCCTCCCAAGGCTCTGAAATCCCCTACAGAGGCACAAGTCTGGCTCTCAAACAGGGTTGGCATCAAATCTATCTTCACCAACGGGCTCTTCCTCTTTACACCCGATGGCAAGATATTTGCCGAAGAGCCGGACTTGGGACGTCTGGGTAAGGATTTTTCATACCGGGAGTATTACAAAAAAACTGTCAGCACTGGCAAACCACTGATTTCCGACCCCTACCTCTCAAGCAAAAACAATCATCCTGACATTATGATGACGGCACCTGTTTTTGATGCAAACGGCCGTCTTTCTGCAATACTTGGTGGTGCCATTGACCTGCTGTCTGAAAAAACATTCTTGCATTCTCTGACCAAGCAAAAAATGGGAAAAACCGGATATCTATACTTGTTTGCCCAGGATCGAACCATGATCCTGCATCCGGACTACTCCCGCATTATGAAGCAGGATGTCAAACCGGGAGCAAACAAACTGTTTGACCAAGCCTTGGAAGGTTTTGAAGGTTCCGGCGAGACAGTTAATTCTAAAGGGCAGTATTTTCT
>CAITZN010000727.1 GCA_903896915.1 uncultured bacterium | reverse complement strand
TGATTTCAACAATATCCTTATGGTTATCCTGGGCAATATCTCATTTGCGAAAATGCAGATCTCTCCTCAGGATAAAGCCTATAAACGCCTGACAGACGCTGAAACGGCTTCTCTAAAGGCTAAAGACCTGACCCGACAATTCCTCACCTTCTCCAAGGGTGGCGCCCCAATCAAAAAGCCCATTGTCGCCGCACAGCTGATCAAGAATTACGGCCACTTTGCCTTGAGTGGGACCAAGTCAACCTGCGCTTACAATCTCCCCGACGATCTCTGGAAGATTGATGCCGATGAAGGGCAGATCGGCCAGGTTATCACTAACATTCTGATCAACGCCGACCAGTCCATGCCAAAGGGCGGCACCATCAGTATTGATTGCGAAAATGTGGTGATCGCTGCAGGCCAGGACCTACCGCTGCAACCCGGCAACTACCTGAAAATATCTATCAAAGACCAAGGCAACGGGATACCGGACGAATATCTTGGCAAAATTTTCGACCCCTATTTCACGACCAAACCCGCCGGGCGTGGGCTTGGATTGGCCTCGGCCTACTCGATAATAAAAAAACATGAAGGGTATATCGTTGCAGAATCGAGCACCGATGCTGGAACGAGCGTTACCCTCTTCATCCCGGCGCTCACATCTCAGGTGATACTGCCCGACAAAGAGGACGAACCGGTATTGCTGAAAGGCGAGGGGAAGATCCTCATCATGGATGACGACGATAATATTCTCCAGATAGTTGGGGCTGCACTGGAGGATATGGGCTACGAAGTTGCCGTGGCACACGATGGGAGAACTGCTATTGCAATGTATGCCGAAGCACTGCAAGCAGCACAGCCTTTCAATGTGGTTATTATGGATTTGACCGTTCCCGGAGGTATGGGCGGCCAGGAAGCTGTCCGGAAACTCCTGGAGATAGACCCTCAGGCCAGGGTGATCGTTTCCAGCGGGTACTGCGACGACCCTGTTATGGCTGATTACAAGAGCTACGGCTTCAGTGGCGTGATCGCAAAACCGTATTGCCTGACAGAATTGAGCAAACAGATGCTGCAGGTGCTCCGCCCTTTATTAGCCGATGGTAATTATTCATAAATAAACATAGCGAAGTGCCACATTGCGCCTCGGTAAACATACCTATAAAACAACGATAAATCAGCATATTGACATACATAAAATCAAGGGGGTTATACTACAAACAACATCCCTTGCTTTTCTTGATCATTCTCTTCATTTCATACAATTGAACTGTTTGTGTAGTTGTACGCTTTTTATACTTTTAGCGTTTAACATACTTACAATTCGACCCTCTTAATTCATCTACCAACCTTAAAAGTTTCGGCATTAGCCGAGGACCTGTCAATAAAAGATCAACTACCTGAAACTAAAACAGAAAGGAGAGCGCTATGTTAAAGTTAAGATCTTTAGCTTTGTTGGTTTTGTTTATCGTTGCTGTGCAACCAAGTTTCGCTGATGATCGCGCACCAGTTCACGGCGTATGGAAACTGACTGCCTACGATGTTGAAATTCAAAGCACAGGCGAAAAGTTCCCTCCCATGGGCAAGAACCCAACGGGATACGTGATCTTCACCCCCGAGGCGCGGGTGTGGTTTGTGTTGACTGGAGAAGGTAGAAAGCCTGCGAAAACAGCCGAGGAGAAGGCAGAACTCTTGGAGACCTTGGTTGCCTACACTGGTACATACCGCATAGAAGGAGACAAGTGGATTACCAATGTGGAAGTGGCTTGGAATCCGGCATGGGTCGGTACCGAACAGTCACGATCCTTTAAAATAGAAGGTGACCATCTTCAAGTCCTCTCCCCATGGCGAGTTATGCCCAATTGGGCCGACAAGGGAATGACCCGGAGTATAGTCACGTTCGAGCGTTCAAAATAAACTCGACCTATTTTGAGAAGTCCTAACTGATTATCATCACAGGAGGGCCCCATGCGCAAATTTAATTGCTTTAAGGTATGCGTTGCATTGGCTCTGTTATTCGCTCTTTTTCCAACCAAAGCGTATACAGAGACCCCATTCGAATCAAGCGTCGAGAGCCGACTCTACCTCGCCTTTCAAGTTCAGGAGAGTGATGTGCAGAGTTGGCTTCCCGAGCCTTGGAAAGTGAGTCCCATGTCGACAGGACCGTCGAAAAGTGCCAATCTAACAGTAATTTTCTCACAGACGCTCCTGTGCGAGACCCCGGATGGCAAGCCGTCTCCGTCCTGTGGGATGGCTCGCCATGTGGTGCTCACTGTTCCGGCCAAACACACTCAGAGCGGAGAAGAAACTGTGTTTGTGACGCGCATCTATACAACAGCTGCCGACAGGATTCCGGGGCACTACAAAAACTCTGTACAAGCTGACTTGCGG
>CAITZN010000726.1 GCA_903896915.1 uncultured bacterium | reverse complement strand
TAACCCGGCCTTGTGCCGGGTTTTTTATTTCAGAAAGGTGTTGGGTGGCTGGGCAATGGCGATTTTACGTGGATTATGGCCTGGTGATGATGGCCATGGCATCGCCATAGGAGAAAAAACGGTAGGCGCTGGTAACAGCCTCCTTGTAGGCGGCCAGGATTTTTTGTCTGCCAGCGAGGGCCGAAACCAGGAAGAGTAACGATGATTTCGGCAAATGAAAGTTGGTGATCATATTGTCCACCACCTTGAATTGAAACCCGGGATAGATGAAGAGATCGCATTCACCGGTGAGGGGCTGCATGTGCCCCTGTTCGTCAGCGGCAAATTCAAGGGTTCGTACCGTGGTTGTCCCTACGGCCCAGATCCTGCCGCCCTTTGCCCTGACCTGGTTGATCTTTTCTGCTGTCGCTGCTGATATCTCCACAACTTCCCGGTGGATGACATGGTCGCGGATGTCTTCTGTCCGGACTGGTGCAAAGGTGCCGTAGCCGACATGGAGCACAATGCTGGCGATGTCCACCCCTTTGGCAGTAATTTTTGCGAGCAGTTCATCGCTGAAATGCAGACCGGCCGTGGGCGCGGCAACCGAGCCGGTGTGTCGGGCATAACGGGTCTGGTACCGGTGCAGGTCTTCGCTGGAATTGCCGTGCGGCCGACTGATGTAGGGCGGCAGCGGCATTTGGCCGTGCGCTTCTAAGAGAGCATCAAGCGATTGGGTATTGTGCGGGTTGTACAGCAGGGTTACCTGCGCCTTGCCGTCCTCGCTGAAATTCTCGACACGAGCCTTGAGCTCATCGCTGAAATGGAGGAGGGTGCCGGGCTTGGGGCGTTTGGAACTCTTGATTAGAGCCGGTACCGTGGCTTCCAGCCAAGAGGCTGGCAGTTTTGAACTTTCTGAAATACGGGGAAAGGACAGGAGGAAAAGTTCAACCTTGCCGCCGGTCTGTTTGTGGCCGAGCAGGCGTGCAGGAAAGACTTTGGTGGTATTAATCACCAGGAGGTCCCCTGGTCGAAGATAATCGATGATGTCGGCAAACTGGTGGTGGACAAGTTCGTTCGTGCCGGTATCAAGGACGAGCAATCGGGAGTGATCACGTTGTGGTGTCGGAAACTGGGCTATTCGTTCCGGCGGAAGATTGTAATCATAATCTTCCAGTCGATGGCTATAATCGGTCATGAGAAGAAGGCGTTTGGGGATGCAGGGGTGATTTTCTTGCAAAGCACGCTAACCTACCTTACATTGCAACGAAAGTCTTGTGTGAATTGCCCTCGGAAATACATCTAAGGGGGCCATTCAGAGTTGCATTCGAGTGTGGAACCCTATTGGCAAATCTTACAAATCTGATCCGGGACCGATTGCAACCTCCCTGTTCATACTTTTTTCAGCGAATCTTCCCTTTCTCGCAACGCTATGTATCTGGTCACTGCTGCAACTGTTTTTGAGATGGAGGCCTTTTCCCGGGCTTGTTCGTCAGCGGTGGCGTGCAAGCAGTTGATAACCGGTATAGGCCCGGTTGAGGCAGCCATGCAGGTGGCTGTCTACCTGG
>CAITZN010000725.1 GCA_903896915.1 uncultured bacterium | reverse complement strand
GTTTTTCCTCCTTGCCGCCGCCTGCTTCGGCCTGCCCCTGGCCGGTTATCTCGATCCATTCTCCCTGCTGGTGCGCGGCCTCACCTTTGCCGTGCATCCGGCTCTTGACCATGCGACGACCACCCTGTTCACCTGGACCTATCAGCAAGCGCCTCCCTGGGTGAACACGCTGACCGAGCCGCTCTATGCTCTGCTTAAAAAACACCTGCTGCCCTTTGGCGGCAAGGTGTATGCCCTCTCCATATTTTCTCTACTGTTGCTGCTGGTGGCTCTTGGCCTCAGCCGTCTGGAGAACCGTTTTTTCTGCCGCAAGGTCTGTCCGCTCGGGGCCATGCTGGCCCTTTGCTCCCGTTTCTCGCTGTTCGGCCTTACCGGAGGTACGGCTGCCTGCGGCAAATGCAGGCAGTGCCGCACCGTATGCCGCATGGGGGCCATTGACGAGGCAAGAAGCATCACTTCGGCGGAATGCACCCTCTGCCTCGATTGCATGACCCACTGTCCCCAGACCCGCTTTCGCTACGGCTTTCAAGGCCTGGCATCCGGCAGACAAATAAATCTGGGGCGCCGGGCTATGGTCACGTCTCTGGCAGCAGGGGCGCTGACACCGCTGGCCTTGCCATCCCGGCCGCTTGCCCGGCGAGCCGAACCAACGCTTATCAGGCCTCCCGGTGCTCAGGCGGAGGCCGCATTTCTAAATTCCTGCGTGCGCTGCGGCGAGTGTATGAAAGTCTGTATCGGTAACGCCCTTCACGCCACCTGGCTGGAAGCCGGGCTGGAAGGCGTCTTCACCCCCCGTCTTCTCGGCCGCATCGGCTACTGCGAATACAACTGCACCCTCTGCGGTCAGGTATGCCCCACCGGTGCTCTCCGTAAACTCAGCAAAACTGAAAAGCAGACCACGGTCATCGGCCGGGCTTATTTCGATAAAAACCGCTGTCTGCCCTATGCCTCAGGCGTGCCCTGTATCGTCTGCGAAGAACATTGCCCGACCCCCGACAAAGCCATCAAATTCCGCGAGGCCCAGGTTCTCAATGCCAAAGGAGAACTGGTTACCCTCCTGCAACCCTATGTGATTGATTCACTCTGTATCGGCTGCGGCATCTGCGAAAACCGCTGTCCCATCAGTGGCGAGGCCGCGGTAATCGTGACCTCTGCAGGCGAAACCCGTCATGTCGGACTATCCGGACAGGGCGGATATTGACAAACCCCACTTTACCACAGTATTTTTCACTATGGAGCGGTTCCTCCAATGCCCTTCCTCATTCTCTGCCCCCCTGATTTTCCTCTTAACTAATCCAACCTCTACACAGAGCTTGACCTCTGTTCGTCGAAAACAGCGACAACCGCATCGATCATGCCGCAAGTGGAATTCTTATCTCTTATTCTTCTTTGAAGAAAAAACAAAATTAATCAAATAAAATGATCTATTTGATCAAAACATTTTGTGCATATCCTATTGATCAGGTAACAATATCCTGATGTGCTGCATCTTATTTTGTTCTTCATACCGCCGGACGATTCCTGACGCTCTCCCAGAACTTGTTTCTTAAATAGCCACCAATCGACGCCGACACATGACCAATACTTACAAAAATGCCCTTCTCCTTGCCCTGATTGCCGCCGGTCTGGCTGGCAACCATTTCAGGTTTCCGATTTTCCTCGATACCGACTTCCTCTTCGGCAGTATCTTTGCCATGCTGGCGCTACAGTTGCTCGGCCTTGGCCGGGGCATTATGGCAGCCCTTTTCATTGCCAGCTATACCTACATCCTCTGGAACCACCCCAACGCCATCATCACCCTGACCGCCGAGGTGGCCGTTGTCGGCTGGTTAATGAACCGCTACAAAATTGGGATGGTGTTGGCAGACATGCTCTATTGGCTCATCATCGGCATACCGCTGGCCTTTTTTCTCTATCACCTCGCCAGACATATTCCTTTCGGCAGTGATGCTAATTTTCTCATAACCAAAATAGCTATAAACGGCATTACCAATGCCCTGATCGCACGTCTGATTTATTCCAGTTTTGCACTCTGGTCGCGCTCCTCACAAATCTCATTCCGTGAAATTATCTACAACCTGCTGGCTTTTTTTGTCTTATGCACAGGGCTGCTCATGCTGGCTATTGAGAGTAGATCTGATTTCATCAACACCGATCTCGACATACGTACAGCGTTGGTTAAGGACAGCATTCATGTGCGAGAGCGATTGAATACCTGGGTGAGCAACAGACAAACAGCCATTATCAATCTGGCGGAGATGGCTGCATTGCGAACGCCACTCCAGATGCAACCTTTTCTGGAGCAGGCAAAGAAGTCGGATATCAACTTTCACCGTATCGCACTACTCGACAGAAACGCGATAATTACCGCCTCCTACACTCTGCATGACGAGCTGGGACAAGTCAACATTGGTAAAAATTTCGCTGATCGCCCCTATATCCCGGTGCTCGAACGGACGCTCAAGCCGATGCTCTCGGAAGTTGTCATAGCGAAAATCGGCCCATCCAAACCAATTGTGTCGATTCTGGCTCCGGTTGTCATTCAACATAAATACAGCGGCTATGTCATCGGCGTTTTAAGCCTGGAGCAGATTCGGGAGTATCTCAATATCAGCCTAGATCGACATGACTCGCTCTACACACTGATCGACACAAACGGCAACGTCATTATGTCCAACCGCACCAATCAGACGTTAATGGCACCCTTGACACGCCAACATGGGACATTGCATCCTATTGATGCTGAGGTAAGCCAGTGGTTGCCGGATGTGCCTCCCAACACCGCCACCTCAGACCGCTGGAAGAAATCGTTCTATGTCGTTGAAATAGTACTTGGTGACATGGCGGAATGGAAACTGGTCCTGGAACAACCAGTGGCACCTTTTCAAAAATTACTCTTTCGCGAATATTCCGGCAAACTGACCCTGCTGTTCTTTATTCTTCTCGGAACATTGCTACTGGCTGAAGCGATCAGCCGCTGGTCTCTAGTCACTCTCGAAAAACTCTGCCTGATTACCTATCAGCTGCCGATCAAATTAGTGACGGAGGGCAGAATAACGGACTGGCCTGAAAGCGGCATCAAGGAAGCAAATCATCTGGTCGAAAATTTCAAAGGGATGAGCGATTCACTGACAGCTCAGTTCAACGAAATTCAACAGATTAACGAATCGCTGGAGCAACGGGTTAAGGAGCGAACGAAGGAGTTGAGAGAGAGTGAGGCACGCTACCAATCCATTCTCCATGCCTGCCCTGACAACATCACCATCACTGATCTGGAGGGACGCGTTCTCATGGCTTCCCCTGTAGGCTTGACAATGTTTGGCTATAGCCGTCAGGAGCAGGTGCTGGGGCGATTGTTCACCGATTTCATTGTCCCCGAGGATCGTGACCGGGCATTGGCAGATATTGCGCTGCTATTCCAAGGGCAATTAACAGAGCCCTCTGAATACCAGGGGCTGCGTGCCGATGGCAGCGCCTTTGACTTTGAGGCAAAAGGTGACTTCATCCGTAGCGCCGATGGGCAACCGGTCAGCATGGTCGTTGTCATCCGTGATATATCCGAACGGAAACGCGTCGAGAAAGTGAACGCAAAACTCGAGGACGAAAACCGGCTACTGCAGAAGGCAGAAAGTCTTGGCATGATGGCTGGTGCCATTGCCCATCTATTCAACAATCAGCTCGGTATCGTGATCGGCAACCTTGAGATGGCCATTGACGACCAACTGCCCGGCACGGAGCCATCCATAGCACTGAATCATGCCATGCAGGCATCTCTGAAGGCCGCGGAAATCAGCAACCAGATGCGCACCTATCTTGGCCAAGTGACCGGCAAGCGCACCCATCTGGATCTGTCCGAAGTCTGCCTGCAAAACCTGTCTCTGCTTCAAACCTCAGCCCCAAAAGAGTTGTCCTTTGCAACCAAGCTGCCTTCTCCTGGCCCTACTCTCCGAGCAAATTCAGGGCAGATCCAGCAGGTGTTCACCAACCTGGTTACGAATGCCTGGGAGTCGGTTGGTGACCATCAAGGGACCATTGAAATAACCGTCAAAACGATTTCTCCTGGGGAACTCAATACGACCTACCTTTTCCCTATCGGGTGGCAACCACAGCACAAATACTATATATGCTTGGAAGTGAAAGATACGGGTTGTGGGATTGCGGAGGAGGATATCGATAAACTCTTTGATCCATTTTTCTCCCATAAGTTTACCGGCCGGGGTCTCGGCCTGCCGATAGTGCTGGGCATTATGAAAACGTACAACGGCGCGATAACCGTGACGAGTGCAACAGGAAAAGGCAGCAGTTTCCAGGTCCTTTTCCCTTTGGCTGATGAAGACCTGGCCGAAAACATCTGATAACCATTTTATTTAACATTATATTTTTTACAACTGACGTATTTGCAGAGAATAGTTTATGGACGAGCAAACGAATACCGATCTCACCGAAATCGTATTCCTGAAAAAACGGATTACTGAACTGGAAAAGATGGCAGCACAAGAGGTGCAGCCTCGAACAGCCCATGAGCACCTGAAGCAACTCTACGAAAACGCGCCTTTCGCTTACCAGTCTCTCGATGAAAACGGTTGCCTCATAGCAATGAACCAGACCTGGCTGGATACACTCGGCTATACGCACGAGGAGGTCATTGGCAGTAATTTTAGCGCCTACTTACCCTCATACTGGCAGGACCATTTCGATGTGTACTTTCCCCGGTTCAAAGCGATCGGTGAAACACTCGGTGTCGAGTTCGAGATGGTCAAAAAAGATGGTTCCACCCTCCTGGCCTCTTTTGATGGCAAGATTGTCAAAGATGCGGAGGGCCGCTTTCAACGAACCCATTGCATTTTCCATGACATCTCCGAGCGCAAGCAGATTGAAGAATCTTTGCGCCAACGCGAGTCGTACCTCTCCGCAATTATCGAAAATCAACCCGGTCTCTTATGGCTGAAAGACAGGGACAGCAAGTACCTTTCCGTTAATTCGGCCTTTGCCCAATCATGCGGTTTGGAGGACCCTGAACTCCTAGTCGGCAAGACTGATCTCGATGTCTGGCCCCGGCAACTAGGCGTCAAATACATCGCAGATGATGCCAAAGTCCTGAAATCAGGAAAACCGTACATGGTTGAAGAACCTATTTTCGACAAAGGTACATTTAAATGGTTCGAGACCTATAAAACCCCTATCATTGACAAGCACGGCCAGGTGATTGGCACGACGGGCTACTCCCATAATATCACTGAACGACTGCAGGCAAGAGCCTTTCGGGAAATGGGCAGAGAAGTCCTTCAGGTACTCAATGACCCCATCGACTTATCAGCATCTCTCCAGCGCGTTATCGACATTTTAATAGAACGAACCGAATTCGACGCCGTTGCCATTCGCCTGCAAGAGGGGGATGACTTCCCATTTTTCGCTCAGCAAGGATTTCCTCAAAGTTTTTTAATGACGGAAAACTCGCTATTTGGACAATCAACAAATGGCGGAATCTGCCATGATGAAACTGGTAACATCTTACTGGAATGTACCTGCGGATTAGTCATTTCC
>CAITZN010000724.1 GCA_903896915.1 uncultured bacterium | reverse complement strand
CAAAACTCAAGCAATCTAAAAGACGTCTGACAGAGGCGGCGCTTGAACTGCAGGAGCTTAACTTGCACTTAGAAGACAAGGTAGAGGAACGAACTTCCGAATTGTCTGAATCGGAAAAGAAATTTCGTCACCTATTCACAGCCTCTAAAGATATGGTTTTTTTCTCTGATAGTGACCATGCCATTCTCGATATGAATGCTTCAGGCTTGGAAATGCTGGGTTATTCAAGATATGAGACCTCGTTACTCAACCTGCGCGATATCTTTCTTCATGAAAGCGATGTGGTCGTCTATGCAAAAATGCTCGAGCTTGATGGGTATATCATAGACCTGGAGGCTGAATTCAAGAAAATGGATGGTTCAACAATCTATGTTCTGATTTCAGCTACCGCCCTTTACGACGAGCAGGGGCATCTAATTGGTTCCGAGGGGATTGCCAAAGATCTGACCCGGTTGAAAACCATGATGGAACAGCTGGTTTCCAGCGAAAAGATGGCTTCAGTCGGTCAGATGGCGGCGGGCATTGCCCATGAGATCAACACGCCGCTGGGAATTATCTTGGGGTATGCCCAATTGATGATGGATGATTTTGAAAAGGATTCTGAAACCTACCAGAACCTGGAAGTGATCGAACGCCAGACCCAGATTAGCCGTAAGATAGTCGCCGACTTACTGAAATACTCACGGCAGTCCGGTAGTGCGCGGGAACCCGTAAATCTCAACGAAATCATCGACGATGCCGTTGCCATCATCGAACACAGTTTTAATCTCAGTCACGTTAAGGTCGCTGTGTCACTGGCAAAAGACCTGCCGTCCATTGTTGGAGATCCCGAAAAGTTGCGGCAGGTTATCGTCAACCTGCTAAACAACGCGCACCACGCCATGGAAGGGCAGGGAGGGGGCGAACTGTCGATCCTTACCCGATACGATGCTGCAACGTCTAAGGTTATAGCCGAGATCCAGGACAACGGACACGGGATACCGGAGTCGATTAAAGCTAGGATCTTCGACCCCTTTTTTACCACCAAGCCGGTGGGTAAGGGCACAGGGCTTGGCCTTTCAGTTTCCTACGGTATTATCCGGGAACATGATGGCACCATTGAGATTGAAAGTCCCGTTCTGGGACCCGGGAATGTTTTTGTTCCAGGAGCATTGTTTCGGCTGGTTCTTCCAGTGATCCCGGAAGCGGCGGCAGTTCAAGAATAATCGTTTAGATAACGTGTTGTTAGGAGGAAAATATGGCTGAAATTCTCTCTTTGGATGATGTCCTTGATGCCACCGTGCTGGTCGGTAAGATCCTGCGCAAAAAGGGGCATGTCGTCCACACTTTTACCGAGGAAGATGAGGCTATTGCCTTTGCGCGTCAGCATCCTGTTGACCTAGCTATCCTCGATATCAAACTAAAAAAAATGAGCGGTATCGAGGTGCTTGCCCTGCTCAAGGAAGAGAATCCTGCCATGCGTGCTATCATGCTTACCGGTTATCCCACTGTGGAGACTGCCAGGGAGGCTATTAGTTTGGGAGCTGATGAATACTGCGTCAAACCGATTGACCGGATTGAACTTGAAGAGAAGGTGGAGAAGGTTTTGAACGCTCGGCCGCGGCAGTAAATAGACCGAATCCTCGTTTTTGCAAACTGATTGCGACAGAGAGAAAATTGATCGTGAATATTTCGCAGGCCCGTGAACAGCAATTTCTTGATGTTTACCAAAAGATCACTCGGTTGACTTCAATGGTTCTTGATCATCAGGAGGTGATGGATGCCATAGTGCGCAGTCTCCCGAAATTGTTAGAGATCGATGCCTGTACCATCAGACTGTTGGACAACTCCACCCGTTCTTTTGTTCTTGGCGCGGCCCACGGGGTATCGCTTGAGTATATCTCACGGGAAGTGATTGATACCGATGCAACCATGGCCATGGTCCAATCCGGATATCCGGTTTTCAGCCCACATGTCGATGAAGATCCCTCTCTGCCGTTCCGTGATGCTGCAAACCGTGAGGGAATCAAAAGTGTTCTGACGCTGCCGATTGTCTTTCAGGGCAAACTCACCGGGATAATGCGTCTGTTGATCAAAACCGAACGAAGCTTCACTTCCGATGAGATTTCTTTTGCCATGGCCCTGGCAGAACAGGTGGGGCTAGCCATTGCCCATGGACGGATGTTTAAGGAAATGGAAGTGCAACTCGATTTTCTTCGTGAAATTCAGGCGCTTTCAACTTTGGTCAATTCAACCCTGGACTTAGATCGTATTCTTTCGACTATGGTCGAGCGGGTAGCCATCACCATGGGGGCAAAAGGTTGCACCCTGCGACTGCTCAATCCTGCCACTAATACGCTGGAGCTGGCCGCTGCCTATGGTGTGTCCTCCAAATACCTGCAACGGGGTGAGGTGGAAAATGAACGGAACATCAAGATGGTGCTCGCTGGTGAACCGGTGGCCATCTATGATCTGCATCACGATCAACGGGTCGATTATCTGCAGCAGATGGCTGATGAAGGCATTATCTCACTCCTTGCGGTGCCATTGAAGGTTGATCAGGAGATCATCGGTGTTATGCGGATTCTCACGGATGTACCCCGGGTGTTTTCCAGCATCGAGGTTCAGTTTGCGGTCACCTTGGCCGAAGTAGGTGGTACGGCTATTCGCAATGCACGAAATTATCGGAAGATTAATCTTCTGTTCGGACAAATCGAAGAACATGAACGATTTTTAAACGATATCATCAACAGCCTGCCGCATCAGTTGCTGGTTTTCGATCAGCGCCGTAGGGTAGTTCTCGCCAATAAGGTATTTCTGGCCGCGATGGGCAAGGAAGAATCTGAGGTGCTGGGGATGAACTACGGTGATCTCTGCAGCAGTAGTGTCATAGGGGCCATCTCCTGCCCGGTGGATCAGATTATTCAGGACCAGAAGATGAAGCCCTTGGTTCAGGAATACCGTTCAGGTGATCAGCAGCACTGGTTTGAGCGGACAGCTTCACCTCTCTATGACGCTGAGGGCCGAATCGAATATGTCATAGAAATCATCCGCGACATCACCAGCGAACATATGCTGGCAGAGGAAAAACTCCAGAGCGGTAAGTTGCAGGGCATAGTGGAACTTGCTGGAACAGTGGCCCATGAAATCAACAGCCCCCTCTTTGTGGCCCTGGGAACAGCACAACTATTGATTGAAGAAAGCGACCAGTCCCCAATAATCAACGAGTTGGGAATTATTATACGAAACTTGCAACAAATAAGTGACTTAACCAAGAAAATGACATCTATGACCGGCTTCGTCAGCAGGGACTATGTGGGTGCGAGCAGGCTCTTGTCGTTTACGGACGATAGTAGATAATGGCGTCAATCAATATATGAGGTGGCAGACAAGGCATTAGGGCAGGGGGGACTCGGCAGGTGAGTGAACGGTATTTAAAATCGTCGCCCGATAGTTTGGATGGTTGGGGCGGTGCGAATGTAACAAATAACAGGAGGTACTAAGTATGAAAAAGAAGACAGGCGTCTTGCCATGGCTGTTCTCGGCAATGGTTGTGATTTTTGGAGTGCATGTGGCTACCGCTGCAGAACCCGGGGCAACAGCTGGGGCAGGGCAGGTTGTAGCGGGAACAATGACCGCGCCAACCATCATTATTGATAAAACTGAAATCAATAATGGTGGTGTTATCAAGGTCAGCGGTCAGGCGCCTGCTGGCAAACCGGTTTTTCTTGAGGTCTGGGCAGTAGAACATATGGTACGTGCCAACCGTTTCGATAGCGATATTGACAAGGATTCCGGCAAACGACCCTATATTTTTTATAGTACCAGCGAGATGCCGGCCTATTACAAAACTTTTGTACCCAAGGAATTGCAGCCAAAGATCGATGCAGCCAAAAAAGAAGGCAAAAAATGGAGTTATTCGGCACTGCTCAAAGATTTGGGTGCTGATATAGCCTATTCCATTCCTGCCAAGGCCAAGGTCGAGCACTATCAGTCCACCCTGATGGCCAGCGTCATCGGCAGTCGAGGCGATCTGCTTCCAGCCATGGATGAAAAGGAAACTAGAAAGCGTTCCATGCAACTGGTCAAAGCCCGTTTCCAGAGCATTGACAAGGTGGTTGCCGCCGCTGTCGATGTCAAACCCGACGGCTCCTATACCGCAGACATTAAGATTAGTGATGGTTTGGCCCCCGGCAAGTACAAAATTGTGGCCGTTGTTGACAAGAAGGTGAAAAGTGAGGCCGCTACCTTCGAAAACAAGATCAGTTTCCCCACCATGTACCTGAGCAACGCGGGAACAAGTATGAACCTGATCTATCCCTTTGTATTGTCTCTGGCAGTATCCATTTTCGGCGTGCTCATGGGTGCGGGTGGCGGTTTCATCATGAATCCGCTCCTCTTGGCTCTGTTCCCAGTTTTGCCACATACTATTGTTGCCGGAACCGTCACCCCCACCGTGCTTTTCTCACAGGGCAGCGGCATCTTTAACTACTCCAAAATAAAATTTATCAGCTGGAAACTCGGTAGCGGCATTGGTTGTGCCATGTTGCTAGGAGCGTTTATCGGGCCTAAGTTGACTGAAATGATCACTCTGGATCAGTTCAAGTTTGCCTTTGGTTGGATTCTTCTGATTCTGGCAGCACTGATGCTTTGGCAGACGACTCCAGGATATATGGCGAAGAACAAAAAAGAACAGTCGATTCTTAAAGAATTCAAGAAACGTGCTGAAGAAACGGCTAAAGGAAAAAATTAAGGAATAGGTTAAGGAGGAATCCGATATGAAAGTAGATTTTTGGGGACAGGAATTTGAAGTCAATATGGTGGTCGGTTGTATCGGCGGTTTTTTAATTGCCGTTTTGTCATCAATGTTCGGGTTTGGCGGTGGTCCATTCATGGTGCCGCTCATGACGGTGGCTTTGCGACTGCCCATGTATCTGGTGGTCGGCAGTTCGCTATTGGCGATCTTTTTCAGTACCACAGTCAGTACGATGCGCCATTATCAGTTTGGCAATTTTGACCTGATTTTTTTCTTGGCTATGTTTCCGGCGGCCCTGCTCGGTGGCTACATCGGGCCGCAGATTGCCAAACGGGTCAGCCCGCTGGTAGTGAAACGTGTTGCCTGCTGCGGGTTAGTTGTGCTGGCTCTTAACCTGCTTGGGGTGTATTAATGATGGAGGACTGATCAGACGGGATTGCCTTCTGGTCAGTCCTATCCTGTGCGCTCGACATTGATACTGAACAGGGGCGTCAACCTGTGTTCAAGGGGCAGGTCCGTTTGCTCAGGGTGGGGGGACTGTGAAAGAGTGGTTTGAACAGTCCTCCCAGATCTTCACACAAAAAGGGAAAAACATGAAAGAGACAAAATACAGTATCTGCGGCATGTGCGCTGTCCGCTGTCCGATTGCGGTGCAGGTTGAGGAAGGTAAGCCGGTCTGGATTGAAGGCAACAGCCATGACGGCGGTATGGGCCGGAGCCTTTGCGCCAAAGGTGGTGCCGCTTTTTCCCAGAGATTGGATCGCCAACGACCTTTAACTCCCCTTCTGCGAATGGGCGAACGTGGCGAAGGGCAATGGCGTGAGGCCTCTTGGGATGAGGCCTACGAATACATCACCAGCCGGCTCAAACCCATCCTTGCCGAGCATGGCGGCCGTGCCATTATGTTTTCCGATCGGGGCGGGCCTTTTGCCGATCTGCGCCAGGCCTTTGTTAAATCCTTGGGATCACCAAACTATATCAACCACGACTGCACCTGCGGTCGCAATGTCCATCATGCCTCAAAATCGGTCTATGGCCTGGGGCGCAAGGATTTTGCCTACGATTACGAGAACACCCGACACCTAGTGCTTTTTGGCCGCAACATCACTGAATCCTTAAAGGTCAAAGAGGTCAAAAGCTTCCTCAAAGGCGTTAAAAAAGGGGCTCATGTCACCTACGTCGATCCTCGGGCTTCGATTACTGCCGGCAAGGCCAGCCGTTACTGGCAGATTAAACCTGGCACTGACTACGCCTTGCTGCTGGGGATTGCCCGCTGCCTGATCGACAACCATTGGTACGACCAGGATTTTGTCGCCCGATACGTCACTGGCCTCCAGGAATTCAAAACCTTTCTCCAACCCTACACCCTGGAATGGGCTGCCGCGGAGACCGGCATCCCGGCTGCGGAAATTGAAGCCTTCTGCCGGGAGATCAACGAAGACCGGCCCAAGGTTATCTTTCATCCGGGTTGGATGCTCGCCCGCTATCGCGATTCCTTTTATGCCTCACGGATCATCCATATCCTCAATGCCCTCATGGGCAGCATTGAGCAGCCCGGCGGGCTGTTCTACCCAAAAGGCCCCAAGGACGCTGGGAAGAAGGGGCTCAAGAGTCTGGCCGCTTTGGTGCCGGCGGTAACCGAGGAACGCGCTGACGGATGCGGCACACGCTATCCCCAGTGGGACAAAGGTGCGGGAATGCTCCAGACTGCCTATGAGGCTATCGATTCTGGTATTCCCTATCCGGTCAAAGCCTACTTCATCCACCGCCACAACCCCCTCATTGCTATGCCCGATCCAGCAGAGCAGCAGCGCATCCTCAACAAGCTCGACCTGATTGTGGCTGTGGATGTTCATTTCAGCGAGTCTGCCTGGTTTGCCGATGTCATTCTCCCAGAGAACACCTTTCTTGAACGGGACGACATTCTGCGTACGGAAAAGGGGCTCAAGCCTGGATTCGGCAGGCGGCAACAGTGCGTCAAACCGCTGAACAACACCAGGGCCGGCTGGGAGATCTATCTGGAATTGGCACAACGTCTGGGTAAAGGTGAGTATTTTCCCTTTCAATCCATGGAAGATATATGGCAGTATCAGTTGCAGGATACCGGGCTGACTCTGGCCGACTTTGATGCCAAGGGTTTTGTCAAGCTGAGCGACAAGGCGTTGTGGTTTGACCGTGACCAACTCAAATTTGGTACCGAATCGGGCAAGATCGAGTTCATCAACAGCAAGTGGGAGGCAATGGGCGTTGCCTCGCTGCCACCCTATGTCGCTCCCGATGAGCCGCCGGCAGGCAGTTTTCGCCTTTTGTTCGGCCGCTGCGGCTACCAGGCTCATGGTCAACACCAAAACAACCCGATCCTTTCCGAGCTGCTGGATGTCAACACGTTATGGATCAATACCAAAGCGGCCAAGCAGCTAGGAATCAAGGATAAGGACCAGGTGTTAGTGAGCAGCGGCGACGCCCGTGGCACCATTGCTGCCCGGGTCACTGATCTGATCCATCCCCAGGCGGTGTTCATGCTCCATGGTTTTGGCACGGACGTCCGCGCCAAAAAACGTTCTTTTGGCAAGGGACTGGCAGACCACATTTTTATGCACGGGAAACTGAAGGAATGGGACCAGGCCGGCGGTGGCCTCAACCTGGCGGAGAGTTTCGTCACTGTTACCCCCGTCCCCTCCACAGGAGAAATAAGATGAGCAAGTACATTGTAACCCAGGATGTGGCCGATTGTATTGGCTGTCGAGCCTGCGAGGTTCATTGCAAGGACAAAAATCACAGCGGAACCGGCGCCTTCTATTGCCGAATGATCGAAGTGAGCGCCAGCGAATCTCCGCTGCCAAAGATCGATTTCGTTTACCTTTCCTGCTTTCATTGTGAACAACCCTGGTGCGTCGATGTTTGTCCCACCGGGGCGATGCGCCGCAGGGCGCAGGACGGGATCGTCTTTGTGGAGGACAGCGCCTGCGTCGGTTGCAAGGCCTGCATCACAGCCTGCCCGTGGACGGTGCCCCAATGGAATCCGGAGACCGGCAAGGTGGGTAAGTGCGACCTGTGCATGGACCGGATCGATGCAGGTCTTGAACCGGCCTGTGTCACCAAGTGCACTACAGGCTGCTTGAGATTCACTACCCCGGCGGCAGCTTCGGAGAGTCGGAGACAGGAGTTCGCCGAACAGTTGCTGCACAACCGACGCTGAAGGAGTTTCGGCCATGGCAGCCTCTTTTTCCCAGGAATATTTAGGCATCCTGCTTCTGCTTCTCTTCGGTGTCGCCTTCGGGGTACTGACCCTGTTTCTCGGGCGATTTTTCCGGTTGAGCCGACCGTATCATGACAAGCTGATTGCCTATGAATCCGGTAATGAACCAACCGAGGCGCCGCGCATGCGATTTTCGGTAAAATTTTACCAGAT
>CAITZN010000723.1 GCA_903896915.1 uncultured bacterium | reverse complement strand
TCAACTCTGGCAGCAACCCAAGGCATTGCCCGCTGTATAAAATCACCAAATAATTGACTAAGATTTGGATGCTGCGCCAGTGCAGCAAAAAGTGGATTCTCCTCATTTACTGAAACATCTCCCCCGATCAGATTAATGGCACGATTACGCAGTTTACTGAGCAACTCTATACGTCCTTCAGCTTCCTTCAACATGGCAAAGAGCGTTTCAGTTCCACCAAAGTCCTGAAATGCTTCTTCCGCCCATTGACGAGCCTGAGGTCGGGGTAGTAGCTCTAATTCATCAATCTGGCTTTTGGGAGCAGGTAGTACAAAATACATGGCATGACCCTGTTTCATAGCCTCTGTGGTACGATCAATCTGGTCTTCTGCATCGGCAATAATCCCTCTTACCATGTTTCGACCCTCTTCAAGCTCTCCAATAAAGCCACCCCAAACAGGAGATCCTTCATCATCTGTGCCCAGCTGTTTGCCAAGTCCATCTGAAAGGGACTGTACCAGCAGAGCAGCTTCACGACTTGCAGCTGCATAAAGGTGATAGCGAACATATAACCTGACAGCTTCAGATATCTGTTTGAGCTTTGTTTCAGATTGAGCATGGCCACCAATCAATTTTCCGATTGCCTGCAGTAGATGTTCCTGCAACAGCTTTGTTTCCTCATTATGCAGAAACCCTGACAAGTCAGAATACCACTTGGCATTCTCTTCCAGTGCTTTGACAATGCCGGTGTTGGCGTTCTCCAGTTTGTCTTTAATGCGGCGAATTAACTCAATAGTATAGTCTAGGCCGCCTCGCTCCTTGTTATCAACCCTCATCCAGAGTGCCTTAATTAAACCATGATCGGGTCTGGGATCAAACAGTTCTGCAAGAAGTTCTACACGGCGCTTATTAATTGCGTCCTCATGCAACCCGGAACCTGACTCCACAGCCTTGAAAGTATCATGGTTTATTCTGGCAATAGCCTCGCCGATCTTGACCGGCCATTCTTTATAATTACCGCCAGTACGTATTTCCTCAAAACGATCAACTATCCGCTTCTCTATTTCATCAAGTTTGATAATACCGTTAACCCTAAGCAACTCGGTTACCAAAGGATAAGTCGTTCGTTCGACGCCCTTCTGGTAGAACTCATTTTTCGCAGCAAAATCGTATTCAATTATTTCATTATCAATCCCCAGATGCATCCGTTTATTCAGAAGATCATCACGTTCACCTTCAGTTGGAGTATTGCTCTTGGGATCGTCAGATGCCACTCCAAAAAAAGCTTTGAGCATGCCGTTGATCTGGCGAAACAGAATTACATTCTTCTTCTGTTCAAGGTGAGTATCAATGATTGACTGGCCAAAAGAAGAATATCCCCTGGAAAAAGTCAACTTCATATCTCCGTATTTTTCTCGACTCACTTTTGCTACATATGGACTTATCTTGTGATGGTTCTGGTTAACTGAAATTGAGCGTTTTTTGTTGGCAAAAGTCGCTGTTGAAAAATCCTCAAACAGTGCATCTGCTGTCATTTCATAGAGGTCTTTGACATCCTCTGTCTGAGAAGCAGCCAGATTGGCCGTATCCATCAGGTAGACATTATTATAGGGCGTTTCAGGCATATCGCGGATGACTTCACTTTCAGCCCACTGCTTGACATATCTAGAGCCTTGACGCATGCATGTTTCAAGCTCCATCAAAGCAGCGTAGGTATTAGCCTGAGTGCGGGCCTTATTTGCGCCGCTAAACCCGGTTGGTAACATAAGAACTAGGTTTGTTGTAACACCTTCCTGTGCAGCTATTTTCCCGAGTATCTGAGAAACATATCCCAGATCCAGAAAGCTTCCCGATCCGGTACCACCGGCAGTTGAAGCAACAACGATAATTTTCAGAGCGCCGGTCTTCACCTTCAATCCTAGACGTTTTGCCGATTCAGCAGTACTGACATTGGCTAAGAGATGGTCTGCTTTGGAGCGGATCGCGCCTTTGATCGCCTGATATTTATCGAAAAAATAAAGACGGGAAAGTGCGCGAATCTGGCCAGCCCCTTCTTCAACATTTATATTCAACTCATTTACTTTGGAGCGGGAAAGTGGAAACCATTCTTGTACAAGCACGTGTTTAGCCAGATCTTCATCGGTTTTAACGTACTTGGTCAGGTCCAGTTTTTTGACAATTTTCTCCTCTTCCTTGAAAAGAATCTTGTTTGCAAGAATATCGCTTTTAGCCGCCTTTCCCTGTTCCGTAACGGTATTTGCATCCAGGTCAATCTGCAGAAACTCTGCAAGAGGAAACTCCGTAAGGCTGTTCAAGCGAACAGGTTTACCGGTGCCTGAACCCCACAACGTATTAAGTATCCTCCTCCTGATTCGCCACAGCACTTCGGCCCCGGTGCCACCAAGGGCAATAAAGAGGGTAGGCACCACCTCTTCAAGAGTAACTTCCGTTTTTTTGCCGTTATTAAGCTCTTCAGACATTTATGAACCTCCTGTATCGTGCAGAGTTTACAGTTATTTTTTCGAAGCCACAACAAGGGCAATCACAAAACAGACGAGTGAAAGAACTGTAAAAACAATAATTAAAGGTAACGTCATAT
>CAITZN010000722.1 GCA_903896915.1 uncultured bacterium | reverse complement strand
GGTACCCTACCACTGAGTTATTCCCGCTCGTTATTTGCCACAATCATATATAAGGTCATTAAATAGGTGTCAATAACGTTACCGACTACGATGCTTGGTAAGCCTTCCTAGTGTAGTCGTACGGAATCTCCACAACACCTTCATTTAAAGGCTCTTCTGTGATGGCAGGGCCTTGTTTTGTTCTAATGCCGTCACTCTGGGCGGATTTTCTCAATGAGCAAACTACTCCGCGAAAGTCAGGGCTTCTACTCTAGGTAGCTGGAACTTATCCCTAGAAAAAAGTTACTCCAGTGTGAAATGATTTTATGCTTTCTTCTGAATTTATTTTCTGGAGAGGGCGTAACGTTTTGTCAGTACTCTTGGTAGCATAGCATCCTTTTAGACCATCACGAGAAGGTGTCGCTTTCTGGCGAGTTCCTTTATCCCCTCATTGGCTCAGCCGAAACACCCCAGCCCATACTAGGCAGCCGATCGTTGCCAAGCCGCATACTATGGCAAGAATGTGATGAAATGTCGTTTCGGGCTTCTTCTCATTGTATCCTAGCAGCATACCCAGTAGCAGTCCGCTGATTACCCCGCCCCCATGTCCCCAGTTGTTTATACCCGGTACGATAAGTCCGAATACAAATAAGCTGAAGACCCATCCACCAACTTCACGGAAGACTATGCTACCATGCGTACCTCCTCTATTTTTCCCATAATAGAGGAGAGAGCCAAGAAGGGCGCAAATAGCAGCAGAGGCACCGATTGTAAGAGGTATGCCAGCCAGATAAGATAGCATGAAGCCACCTATGCCACCAAAGGTATAGATAATAAACATTCTGCTGGAGCCATATTCTTGGCTCACCAACGGAGCCATCCGGTGTAAAGCTATAAGGTTGAAGACAATGTGCAACAAGCCACCATGCAGATAATTTGCACTGAGCAATGACCAAAACCGTCCGTACTCATTAATGGGTATGGTGCCTGTTGCTCCAAGAAGAAACAGGCTAGATTGTCCGGGGGACAGAAAGCTAAATGCATTGAAATTAAGCGAATGATGTTCTGTCAATATCAGCGAGAAAATATAGAAGACTATGTTGACTATAATGATAAACTGCACCACCCAGTCATCGCCCAATGATCCACGTATCCAGGCTATAGTTTTCCACAAAGGATTAGCTCTGGAAGCCCCACACCATGAACAGACAGTTTCATTGCTACCGATAAGGCGCCTGCACCGTGGGCAAAGAATAGGCATATTTGCCATTGATATTAATCCTTGTTTATATCGAACACAGGAATTCTAAAAATCTTTTTTGTCGGCGGTGGTGACAACATCGATAGCCTTCTGTAAAGCCTCAGTGTCATTGTCTGCGAATATCCCCGTAAAGAAGATCCATGTTGATCCGTCAATTCTATGAATTTGGTATTCTCGACCATTCAAATGAAATAATTTCCAATCTGCCCACTGCCGAACAACCTTCATATCACTCCTTTTACAAGTGGAATGTACCTTGTGAAGAAAACCAGGCAACTTATTGAATGTATTCATATTAAATGACCTGCTGGGCCAGTTGTTGATAGCACTGTCAGTGCTCTAGCCAGCCAATCTCACCGATTCCACCAAGCCCACAGAATTACAGAGATATTCGACGTACCTGCTCTTGATCAGGTTCAAAGAGTTTCAGCTTTCTTTTGGCTAGTGCTACCACCTGTGCCTTCGATGCCTCTTGGGCCCCGGCAGCCACAAGACCATTATTTTTATCAGCAATTACAGTATTACTGATTTGAAGTTGGTCGACCTCAGCCTGCAACTCAGCTATTCTGATATGAAAAAAATGCGTCAGTCCCAGCCCGATGACCAGCGCCGCCATCACCATCAATCCCAGTTGCCTCGACTGATTGGGTGCAAGGCGAACGAAGTGAAGGGTGTTTTTTCGGGTGCTTCTTTTGGCGAGAATCACTTGGCGGGGCCTGTAGACAAACACATTTATATTCGGCCTCATTGTCATCCTTCCTGACTCACTTTCCCCTTTCACGTTTCGTTAGGTAGGCGATCAATGCATCGACTGCGATCTCCACCATAGGCTTATCCAAATCAACGCTGGCGTACCTTAATTTCTTGTGCAATTCAGCGGGAACGCGGATGGTTAGCTTCTTGTCTTCTGCATGCGGGTTCTGTTTTGGACGCCCCATCTTTACTGGGGGTTTGACAGGGTTGACGGTTGCGTCAATATCCTTGCCGATATCGCCCCTATCCATACCACCTCCCTCTTTTACTTTTTTTGACGTCATAAAGTTTTCATCACGAACATCGTGAGTAGATGGGTCTCAAGGCAAAGTCGCTGTTCATCCGTATCAACCATGGGTGGAAATCTTGCTGTTTCTAGCAGGCTCATATTGACAGCAATAGTATTTCATGTAAACTATATAATATAGACTTATTGAGTATTAAAATACTTTTAACAATTTTAAGGTAAAAATATTATTACGTCAAAAATATTTTCACCCATCACGGCCCTCTCGGCATGAGTGTACAAAAAAACCCCCTTCAGTCGCTCAGTACCAAAGCGGTTTCTGAATCTTCACAGTGAAGGAATGTGAGACGTATGCCGGTAGGAATTCCGATATTGGTAAAGCTCAAAAAAATTGCCATTTTTTAAAGTCGGCAAGGAGCTTCGAGAATCGATAGATGCAAACCGAGGAAAATGATTCCTTGTTTACTGGCTAAAAACAGTCTGCCGGAGGTTAGAGATGAAGATAAAGGTGATTCATCAATGGAGAGATTGGCTATTGGAATGTGTCGGTGTTGGCCAGTATTCGTTTATCAAAAAAGACAATAAAACCGTTGTTAGTACCTTCGTAGCGAAAAATCATATTGATGCCGAGCATCAATGTCAGAGTATCATTAACGCTGCGAAAAAATTGTCAAAGATTGAACTCGTCGGTGAGCGTTGAGGCGTTGAAAGTAAACAGAAACGATCCCTGTCCCTGTGGCAGCGGTATAAAATTCAAGAAGTGCTGTATGGATAAAATGAACATCGATCCGCTACAGGACTTGAAGGAAGACATCCATACTCTGATCGGTGGTCGGCAGTTTGGATCGATGGAAGAACTGCAGACTGTGCTCAACGATTTCAACCGGCACAAAAACACAACGCCGAATGAAGATTTCCACGGTCTCTCTTCCGAGCAGATGCACCGATTTCTTCATTTTCCCTTTGAGTCACCGGATCTCGTCAGGTATTCCGACCAAATAGCAATAGAACCTGAAAGTAAGGCTGCACTCCTTCTCTCAAGCCTGGTGGAAAGGATTGGCGAGGATGGCGTGAAACTGACTGCCAAAAACAACCTGAGCCTAAAACTTTGCCAGGAGATTGCTGCCTGTTATCGTGAACACTATGATGACCGATTCTTACGCTCTATCAAAATTCGGTCAGAGGATGACTTTGAGGAACTGAACGCCATCCGGCTCACGGCCCAACTCGGCGGCCTGCTCCGCATAACCAAAGGCAGGCTGTTTCTGACCAATAAATGCAAAAAAGCCCTAAATTCAGGAGGGATGAAAAAACTCTACCCTCTGCTTTTCAATGCCTATACCCGTAAGTTCAATTGGGGTTATCTTGATGGGTATGAATCGCTAGGAATTATTCAGCAATCCTTCCTCTTCACTCTCTATGTGCTGCATGTATATGGAACGGATTGGCGTCCATCCACGTATTATGCGGATTACTTCATCCAGGCTTTCCCCTTATCCCTGAAGGATGTAGAAGAAAAAACCTATGAAAAGCCTGAAGAAACCCTGCATCGCGTGTATATCTTGCGCTCGCTTGAGCGGTTTGCTGATTTCTTCGGATTAGTTGAGCTTAAATCGGTTTCAGATACACCCTACACGCGCGAGTACCAGGTTCGCGCAACAGGTCTACTTGATGCCTTATTGCAATTTCGAATACGTAGTCCTGGTCTTATCCCTGACAATGTTCTTGGACGTACTCTATAAAATGAGGTGTTAGCATGAATGTTTTAGCAATCAATGGCAGCCCGAGAAAAAAATGGAACACCGCGACCCTGCTAGAAAAGGCCCTTGAGGGCGCGGCATCGGTAGGCGCTGAAACGGAGCTTGTTCATCTCTATGATCTCGATTTCAAGGGGTGCACAAGCTGTTTTGCTTGCAAGCTCAAAGGTGGGAAGAGTTACGGAAAATGTGCAATGAAAGATGGGCTTACTCCGATTCTTGAGAAAATCGTCAAGACGGATGTCCTCATCCTTGGCTCACCAATTTACTTCGGCACGGTTACGGGAGAGATGCGTTCATTCATGGAAAGGCTGCTCTTCCCTTACTTGGTTTATGCCATGCCGCCAGAATCATTATTCGACCGGAAAATTCCGACCGCGTTCATTTACACCATGAACGTGCCGGAACACATGATGAAAGAATTTAACTATCCGGTGCATTTTTCTCTGAATGAAAATATTCTTAGCCGGACTTTTGGTCAGTCGGAGTCTCTTTGTTCATTCGAAACGCTCCAATTTGAGGACTACGATAAGGTGGTATTCAATTACTTTGATCCGGAAGAGCGACGACAAAGGCGTCGAACAGTATTTCCTGAGGATTGTCGGAAATCTTATGAGCTCGGCGCGAAATTGGCTAGCCATAGGCTGTGAACTCAGTCTGTGATTTTCAGACAACTAACGATTCCGCAAGAAATCAAGGCGTTGATGTAGGTAAAGATGTATTGAAACAATCCTGACCCTCGTAAAAGTTATATAGATTCTGGGGAAAGATAGACTTTCCGTTAACTGCTATTTTATTTTTTGATCCTATTTCTTACTGCCTCCAAATACGAAATCGAAAGTGAAGAGTGGCCCGAGGCCACCGAGACCGATGACCGCCACCTTGCTCCCCTTACCAACTTTCCAGTAACGCAATGGCGACCAAGTCGTAATCCCGGCGCACAGTAAGAGAGCAGCTCCTTTGAGATCCAAACCGGCAAGAATCTTCAGCACGAATTTATCTGCCACCACAATATTTTCCGAGTAGCCGCAAAAGTTGGCATTTTGTCGTGCCTATCAAATGCGTTACATGTGACTGTCGGGAATTCCACGCAATACAGTTCCAGGCCTTGTTCGCAGACCTCACAATGTTGGCAGGGGTCGGTAATCATTATTGAAGCGTTCATCCAGCCGGTGGCGAAAGACTGTGACGCTTAGGTATTTCAGGCCCGCATGATGATTTATTTAAGTAAGCCCCTAACGCTATCGGTGTATAGTGCGGTCAGTATTTCTAACTAAATAGACGAACGATATGCCTAGCTACTACCTTCATACAGGAAATGCCAGACAGGCGTTGGAGGCCATCGCCAATGGGCTTTCCTGCGTCCGGCTCTCCACTGACCTGAATCTTTCGGAACAAGACTTTTCCTTAAGTGACCAAGGCCTGGTGCTCGACGAAAACAATCGAATCTCCTTCGACGAACTCAAAAGAATCGTCAAGAAGACACAGAGGATCTACCTCTGTCGTGATGGAGAGATGGATCCGTTGGAAGACCGTAGCTCTGGCTACTACAAGCTCGTTCCCACGGCTGGAGCACCGTTGCTGGAAATTAGCGGCGTCAAAATGCATATTTCCAAAGGAACCGACCCCTTTGTTAGTGCCTCCGAGATGGCTCAACAGGCGGTGCGCAAGGGTGACAAAGTGCTGGACTGCTGCGGCGGATTGGGCTATGCCGCCATCGCTGCCCACCGACTCGGTGCAAGCGAGGTGCTCAGCATCGAACTGAGCCGGGAGGTGATGGGGCTGCGCACTCAGAACCCTTGGTCAAACGATTTGGGCAAAGAGGGGATTGTGCAACTTCAGGGCAGTAGCTATGAGTTGATAGGCACAATGCCTGCGACTTCTTTTGATTCGGTCATTCACGATCCACCGCGTTTTTCCATCGCTGAGGAGCTCTACAGCGAAGAGTTTTACCGGGAGATTTTCCGGGTGCTACGCCGGGACGGACGGCTTTTTCATTACACCGGAAATCCACACGTAGTAAAGAAGGGAAGCAGCTTTGTCGACGGTGTTATTTGTCGACTCAAGGCGGTCGGCTTCAGGCACGTAGAAAAGGTCGAGCATCTGATGGGAGTCAGTGCGAAGAAATAATAGAAAGTTAAAGGGTGGCAACAATAATTAATGGTTTACAGTTGTAGTCGTATCCGACCAAAAGGGTACTTGCTTATCATATTAGTTGTGAAATAACGGTTGGTTGCGACATGTCTTGCCCGATTAAAAATGTGCGATGAAGGGCATGAAATCAGGTTCTACAGTATGCCGGAATTGAGCGAAATAATGAGGAAGTCGTAAAAAATGAAAGCTGAAGTGAAATACCTGGAAGATGAGCAACTCGCAAACGGTGTTGTGATACGGTTTTATGATGAATCCCGGAGGGTGGCTGGTGATCGCTGGCAGGTTACAGTGCGCTACGATGTCGTGGTCTCGGTTTCTGAAACCTTTTGGAGTCTGGTGAGTGGAGAGCCGGAACTGATTGAGGAGATTCGTGCCGCCTTAGGGGCAGAGATTGTCCTCACCAATGTCAATGAGCGGAATTTTATTTCAGAGGATGAAAAGGAGGCGTTGGTTGCCGAAATAGTCAGCCGGATTCGGAATAATATCTTCGGCTATCTCGCTGATCCTGAATTTCCTGAGTGTTATTTTAAACGCTGTTTTAAGGAAGCACGCGAGGAAATTAAGCGGAAAATTAGAGAGATGTTGGTTCCTGATAATGAAGATATTGAAGAGCCCGTTGATTTTTCCCACCTTTTTTAGATGTGAATAAGAGCGAATAACGTGATGTGCTCATGCTGTTCAGGAAAAAATAAGTTTTCGAACTCTGGAAACAGCATAGAGGTACACCGGTACCAGTAACTTCAGGGCTTTTGACAAAGCTAGAACCGCTCAAATCAGGATACTCAATTTTTCCCAGCTGAAAGTACTTTCGCTTGATCCCTTCCGACACCATGTGTAACTATTATTGTAAATAGGCAATTCTATCGAGCTTCCCGGCTTGGCGCACTCGTACCAGCAATACTAAGCGCGTAAAGTTCTCTGGCGCTTAAAATGAAAGACAACGCCTAGCACGAGTGACCCGAATGGTTGATAAATTCAGGCGTTACCCAAGTCGAGATATCTCCTGGATCGAGGCTCCGGAACTGCTCGGACTCGTTCTCTGTTGAAATCTAAAGACCTGCCCATCGAGTGTGAATTGGGATTAACCGTGCACACCATTCTTCCTCCACCTATGGAAAGGACGCAATGGAATACAGCATTCATATGAAATGCGAGTCTTGGTATGTACGCCGAAAAAGGGGAGCAAAAATTGTTTAGAAAAAACCCTATTCGGAAAAGGAATCTCGTGCGTAGACCGGAGGGCGACCGGAGAACAAAAAAAGGTTCCTCACACAAATCTGTGCATGAGCGGTATTGTCGGTAAGTTGGCCATGCAGTGGTAGAGGTTACAGATAAAGTGGTCAGCTGTTCGAAATCTGTAGGCCTTGTGACTGACCACCTTGGCTTTGTTGTTGAGTCCCTCGACAACGCCGTTATTGATGGGCATGTGGAGCTGGTCATACAGGGCAAGTGGTTGCTATGGATTTGCAGCAAGGGATGCTCGATCGAACAAAGCGTAAAGCTGAGGCAATCGGCCTAACAAACATTGAATACCTGACATGCCGGTCTTGGCGAGCGCAAACTTTTCAGTGACCGTTTTGAGCGGGCGGTTTTAGTCACTGTCCTTGGAGAAATCCCTGATCGCAGGGCAGCTTTTGCGGAACTATTTAAGGTGTTGAAGCCTAGAGGAATATTGGCTGTTGTCGAATTTGTCTTAGACCCCTACTTCCAAACCAGCAGAACCGTAACCGACCTTGCAGTTGCTGTCGGTTTTGTGGAGAGGGGTTTTTGGGGAAACCGGATGGCCTACATTATTCACTTCGAGAAATCTCTTGGCGAATAACATCATAGACGGCGACCGCGAAGGAGCCGCCGGTTAACGCAACAGCTAGGTTAAGCCCAGGACAAAAACAACCGACTGACTACCAATAAACATTGACAGCAACACAACGTTGATTTTCGGTCAGTTCGTTATTTTTTAAGATCTTCTGCAGGAGTGTAATTATGTCGAACAGAGACGTATTAATCGTTCATGGTTGGAGCGATAGCTCTAAATCATTTTCACCGCTTGTAGATTTTCTTAAAAGTGCGGGTTTCAATGCTATCGGGTTGTGGCTTGGCGATTACATTTCATTGGATGACGATGTCAAAATCGAGGATGTGGTCAAGCGCATGGAAGGACTGGTGCGTGACAAGTTGCAGGCAGGAGAACTTAAAGCTCCCTTTGATATGGTGGTGCACAGTACCGGCGGCTTGGTTGCACGGCAATGGATCATCACCTACTACCTCGACGACATCAGCAAATGTCCCCTTAAAAGACTGGTCATGCTGGCGCCAGCGAATTTTGGTTCTAAGCTGGCCTCCATGGGACAAAGTGTGCTTGGAAGGGTACTCAAGGGTTGGAATAATTGGTTCCATACTGGCAAGGAAATGCTTAATGCCCTCGAACTGTCCTCGCCATTTCAATGGAACCTGGTGCAGCGCGACCTCCTCGTGCCGGATGATGTGAGCGACAACCGTTCAGTCTATGGAGAAAAGGGAGTGTGGCCCTTCGTGCTGGTGGGAACCCACCCTTATAACAGTGCCCTTCGGCAGATTGTCAACGAAGACGGCGCTGATGGCACGGTACGAGTCCCCGCCGCTAACCTCAACACGCGCGGCATTACAATTGATTTCTCCAAGGACGAATTAAACCCAGAGTTACGTCCATGGAAGAACCGTTCTGAGATCATGTTTCCATTCGCAGTATTGCCAGATCGAACTCACGGCTCAATTATCGATCCTGTCGGAGCGGATGTCACGGTAAAGGACCCCATTGTCCAGCAGCGACTCGGGACCATGATCATCAAAGCTCTCAACTGCGACACCTTCGCCGCCTACCAACAGATTGCAACCGACTGGAGCCAGATAAGCGAGGCCACCGCTGCGCTAGCAGGTAACGATGCGGCCCGCGCCGTCATGTTTGAATCCGACACAAAAGCAGAATATTTTCATCAATATATCCAGGTCAATGTCCAAGTGGTCGACGACTATGGTGCCGACGTCACTGATTACATGCTTGAATTCAGTGGCCCTGATTATAAGCGCAACGATAATCCCACGGTCTATCTCCACCGTGAAGTGCTGGAAGATGTCCACGCCAACGGCCTCAATGCTGCCTACCGCTGTTTCTTCGTAGATCGTACCGATCTCCTCAACGGATTTTATAAGCTAATCGGTAAAACAGTCGAAAAAAATCTCACTATGAGCATCTCTGCAACTCCTCCTGGAGACAACATCAAATACTTTTCCAATGCCAAACGTGGTGCCCCTGGAGAGATGGTGATACACTCTCTTGATGACAACGACCAAACTCGCTGGCTACAGCGCAATAGCACCCATTTCATGCGCATTATTATTCCACGAAGTCCCTCCGACAAGGTCTTTCAATTGAAGCGGTGAGGATGCAAGATTTATAAAATAAAGGAGAAATGGTATGGAATTCGAAGAAGAAGGTCTATCTATCCGCGCATTGATCAGAGAGGTTACACGCGAAATATTGAGCTCTCAAGCAGACCGGATTGCGTCTGGTGATCCCGCTGTTTTCGAGGTAAGCGACCTCACTCTTGAGGTGAGCTTTGTCGCCACCTCTTCAAAAAAAGCAGGTGGCGGCTTCGACCTTAAAGTAGTTAAGGCTGATGCAGGGGTGCAGTATGAGCAAGAATGCATCCAAAAGGTCATTCTCAAGCTCACCGCCGTCGCAGACCAAGATCAGGCTTTCGGTGTTGACAAGGTGCGACCGCGAAAAAGTCCTAACAACAGAGGATAACATGATAAATGAACGAGAATGTAATTGAGCAGGCAACGACCCTGTTTGAGGCGGGAGGGCTTGGCATTGATAGTCTGTTTGTTCGGTTCGCTTTCACTCGCGACGCATTTCTCGATGCCGATGCACGGTGGAAAGAGGCCGTCCGTTCGGGCCGGCGGGGTGAGATGCCGGATGAGATCAAGACCTACATCCACGAGTTGACTCATTACATTCAGTATACGACGACGCCCTATGGACTCTTCCTGCATCATTGTCGTGTTTTGCAAAATCGCGCCACAACTGAAATCATCCAAGCGCTGCTCGCTGCCAAAGGCGGTTTCAATATGCCGTTGCTGCATAACGTGCCCGAACTCAGCGGAGAAAGTGAAGCCATCGTTCAGCGCGGTCTCTCGCTTTGGCTGAACGTGGAGAACCTGGTTGCTTCACTCGCTGCCGATAGTGAACGACGCTATGCGCTGGCAAAAGTATTCACCGCCGATGCAGAGCGTGTTGATGCCGGGTTGCGGCCCCGCATGCCCCCCTTGCTTGGGTTCCGCGAGACCTTTGCTCGGGTGCAGTCTTCGCTCGCTGACCTGTTCGTAATGCTGAACGAAGCAGCACAGCGACGAGGCAATCCCATGGCGATGGTAAGTCCAGTCCAGGACGTGGATCTCGAAGCTATCCGTGCCGAGTTGGCCGATGCAACCGGACTGTTGCCCGATCTGGACCTTTCCGATCTTCGTACGCACGATGCCCTCGACCTTTTAGGAAACCCATGGAGTGTTGAGGCCGTGATAGAGAGCGCGGCGGCGGCCGCCGAATTCTGGGGCTCAGAAATCAGTTATGACGAGTTTGTTGCCTGGGCCGAGGAGCCTGTCGACCCACGCCTCAGTGTTTACTGTAACTGCATCGCCCAGGCGCTCCCCTCAATACAATCCCGCGAGCTTTCAATCGTAATCCCCACCTACATCGCACTGTGCGAGTTAGCTTTGAACGCACCACTTTTACCTCAGCATGCGACGTTGCGGCGGCAGAAGCCTGACTTTCGACAGATACTACCGTCGCATCGATGGACGGAATTAATGGGCGCTGTGGGAAAAGTCCGACCGATGAATGGACAGACCGATCATTGCCGTTTTGTGACTGATCTTTGCCGTGTTCTCGACTGGGTGCACCCATTGCAGATCGCAAAGGCGGCAGTTGACGGACCGCCGATGGTCAGCGCCCCGCTATCTCAGATCTACAATTGGGGTCAGCAAGCCCGTGCATTACGGTCCGGATATTTCATAGGTTTCGACCGATTTTTGCTCGATGACTCACCTGAGACACTGGAATGGCGGAATCGGTTCAATTTCGTCATCATCGACTATGCTGATCGAACGATTTACCACCGCGATAAAAATTTTTTGAATGCGATGACGACCCGTCATCTGGAAATGCTGGGGCTACGTTGTGTAATGGAAGGACGCAAACTTCTCATCCGAGCCCCCTATCATGGGAACGAGGCGGAGCGGCAATGGATGACGGAGTGGTTGCAGGATCGATTTAACTCATTATTCGATCGCGATTTTTCCATGCTGCGAGTGGTGGCGGCTGAATAAGTTTGTACAATCAGGTTGACAATGATCTGCCAAAGTTAATACTTCTCCTGATGAATCATGACTTCACGGCTGCTCGGACTCGTTCTCTGCCGAAATCCAAAGGTTCTAATCTCAAACGTGAAGACAATCGCTGTGCTTGGGATTGACCGCGTACACCATTCTTCGTCGGACGGAATAGAATTCAGAACTGATTTGAAATGTGAGTCTTGGTATGTACGCCGAAAAGAGGGAGTAAAAATCGGGTAGAAAAAATCCTGTTCAGAAAAGGAATCTCGAGCGTAGACCGGAGGGCGACCGGAGAACAAAAAAGGGTTTAGAGAAATTCCCTAAACCCTTGACTACTTGGTACGCCCGGAGGGCTTCGAACCCCCGACCCTCGGATTCGAAGCCTTATAAACAGTCGTCTAATTAAACAATTACGTGACTATCCTTACCGAGAAAAGCTGAGGCCATCACTTTCAGTTTTCTCTTAAGAAAACGAGGCGTTGCGGGGAAGGTTAGCGATATGTACCTTGCTTGGCAATTGGGCTCAAGCAAGGAGAGCATTCTTCACCTGCCAAAAAGACCGGAGAAAGACCGGAGAAATAATTTGCCCATTTCCACTTAAAGGCCTGTTTGAATTTTCGGGACCACTTCTCTCTGCCAGAAATCTTGATTCGCTGTTATTAAAACTCACCGCTCGAGAAATGCAGTTGGCGAATTTTATTAGACTGGGTAAAATAACCAAGGAGCTTATGGAGTTGCTCAACCTTTCAGTAAACACCGTACAAACTCACTGCAATAATCTTCGCAAAAAACTTGGACTTAGCAATAAAAAGATCAACCTCAGAACGTATCTTAATTCTCTATTATAGTAGTTGCGACGTGATCTGACACGTACCGGCTGAGGGGATCAATGCGCTGACGGTCTGACGCTTATGAACGTATGAAAGAGAACGCAGCCATAAATCCTATTCTGATTGTCGACGATAACCCGGTTATCATTAAGCTACTGGGAACGACACTCACCCACGCCGGCTATCAAGTAGCCTATGCCGAGAGTGGGTACCAGGCTCTGGGAACCTTAGATTCAACCCTGCCAAGTTTAATCCTCATGGATATCGACATGCCGGGCGTTTCCGGACTCGAAACCTGTCGAATTATCAAGGGGAATCCTCGCACCGCAGACATCCCCATCATCTTTGTCACCGCTAGCGACAACAAAAATGATATTGTAGCTGGTTTTTCCGCAGGCGCTCAAGATTACATCATCAAACCATCGACTCGGGAGGAATTGCTCGCCAGGGTCAGGACCCACTTGACGTTGTGCAAGACCCAGCAAGCTCTGAAAGCAAGCCGGGCTCGATACCGCGAGCTGTCCTTCCTGGACGACCTCACCGGTTTCTACAATACCCGCTATCTCTATCAAACTCTGCAAGCCCATCTTGACAAGCACCCGGATCTCGCTGTCACCATTGTTTTCATGGATATTGATAAGTTCAAGGATGTCGTCGACAATTATGGCCACCTCAACGGCAGTCGAGCTATTGCTGAACTGGCGGCTGTGGTCAAACCCCTGCTCCCCAAGGGAAGTTATGCTGTCAGCTATGGAGGAGATGAGTTCATCCTCATCCTTGCCGGTCATGACAGCGATTCGGGCAGGCTGATTGCCGAACAGATCCGGGCGGCGATTGCAGCCAACTGCTTTCTTACCTCACAAAGCCTCGCTGTACCCATTACCGTCAGTTGCGGGGTGGCTTCATATCCCGATCACGCTCTCAACTTGGTTGACCTTCTCGGCAATGCCGATCATGCCCTGTTTGAAACGAAAAGAAGAGGAAGAAATGCGGTTATTACCTTTGCCGAGATGAAGACAGCACCGCGTAAAGACCATTTTTTGCCCATCGATCAGCATTGACGATACGGTTGTTCTGACGTGGTCAAATAAAAGTAGACGTTTTATTAAGTAGCTTTTTTCCAAAACAGCTGTTTTTCAAATTCCCTGGGATTCATGTAGGCCAGGAAGGAATGACGGCGCCAGCTGTTGTAAAACATCTCGATATAATCAACGATATCCTGTCTGGCGGCAGATCGGCTGAGATGCTTCACCCCGAAAACCAGCTCAACCTTGAGACTGCCGAAGAAGCTCTCTGCCACCGCATTGTCCCAGCAATCACCTTTTCTACTCATGCTGGACAATATTCCATGATTTTTAAGCAGTTTTTGGAAATCATGACTGCAATACTGACGGCCTCGGTCCGAGTGAAAGACGAGACCACTCGAGGGTTACCAGGGCGTCATTACTATAGCGGCGGAGTAGGTCAAGTCGGTACTGACTGAAGCGGTGGTCCTTGATATGAACGCTGTAGGTGGCCTGTTGATTGTCGCTATCGCTTTGGATTTAATGGGAATCAAGCGCTTTCCTGTTGGGAACATGCTCCCTTCAATCATTGTAACGGTAGGGCTGGTTTGGATGTTTGGGGCGGCTAGATAGATTCACAATGGAGTAGAACATGAATCTGTTTCAAGTTTTCAGTAATTCTGATGCATTAGCAGGTAATAATAAACGGCTGAATTACTGCCCTCAATGTGGAGCTAATTTCATTAGACGAGAACTTGGGAAATTTGAACGACAGAGCTGCGATAAATGTAATT
>CAITZN010000721.1 GCA_903896915.1 uncultured bacterium | reverse complement strand
AATATCATACCTGTCCCTCAAAAAAGCGCCCTTGACTACAAGAGCGCTTTGGTCTTCAGATAAAACCACCATCCGCCAGCATCATCAGCTATCGGGATAACTCATATCAGCCTATCATTCTCGCACGGCTAAAAGCGGAAGAGCTTTTGCGCCGTGCTGAGAATGAAGAGATTCGGAAAAGACAAAATCACTCACAAAAAACTCATCCCGAACACCCTGCCCAGCCCTGATATCCGCGCCCTCGTGCTTCAGCTCCCCGGCTGTCACGCTTTTTGCAAAAAAAACTGCAAAAAGCACGCGCGCCAGCCCTCCGCTTCCGCAAGAAGGCGCTCAGGAGTGAACCGATCCCCACCAAAGAGCGGTAAAGCGCCCTGCCGGAGTACCGGCAAGGCGAATTTCATTATGGTCGCCCGCGCCTCCGCGAAAGGGTAGGGCCCCCTCTATACCGCTCCGGCGCCGGCTTTGCCATGCTCCTGCTTTCTGCCTCAAACCAATCATAAAAAAAACACTCATCCACCAGACAGAGAACAGGCAGGAGCGGGGCAGTCAGGCAACGGCTGTAACCTGCCGGTGGCATTGGCACGCTGCTTGCCGTGGAAATACCGCAAGCATCCCTCCAAAGTCTTGCACCATCAATCACAGCAATATACTCGGGCTGTCATGCCGCTTGCCGGGAAAAAAGCAAGTGTCCCGCCAGCCCGAATGAAGAGACGCTAAGCAAGCAGGTTGGGCCTCAACGTTTTAGGGTCGGGCTCCCTGTATCCGTTTCAGCCCAACCCTCTTGCTTGCAAAAAAAGCAGCAAGGCCGGTGTACCGCCCCTGCTGCCTGAAGGCAACCGCTTCGCGGATAACCATCATCCCCCGTGGGGCGGGCTGAAGATATGCCAGTTTGCCTTTTTGCGACAAGGGTCGTTCGCTTCCGCGGAGTACCTTGTGCAGCTCACTTCCTCCCTTGCACAAAAAGTTTACCTGGCATGGGGAAGCCCTTGTCCCCCCGGGGAATGGCTGAAAAGCCATATCGCTTAACCAGCAGAAAAAGGAGCACCATCATGGTCGTCGCCGAGTACACCAGCCCTTCAGGCACAGCATACCGCCTCATAAAAGAAGGCTCAAGAATTATTGCAGAACGCCAGATTAAAGAAGTATGGGAAGAAGCCGGTTCCTACAGCAGTACAACCATCTACAGCGCAGAAACCGCCATCGTAAAAATCGCTGGCTTTATGGAAAATCGCAACCTCTATAAGCAACCCTGGTGCACCAAACCAGCACCAAAAATACCCGCAAATCCAAAACTCAACTAACCCCCAACAGCAGGCCGGGTAACCCCCGGCCTGATAACCAATTACCGCTACGTCATCCGCTTCGACTTTGTCCACCAATAAATACAAAAACACGCAATCAACAGTGGTATACTCAAAATCCCTGCGTACATTATTTTCATGCACGCCCCACTGCAGCAGTATAAAATTTCTTTTGCAGGGGACAAATCAAAAATCCGCACTCCAGGCGGACCTATTTAATTATCGTTGGGTAATCACTTTGGAAAATCTGTTATTTACAATACTCGGTGGTTTTGTTGGCTGGCTGATTACGCACATATATGCGAAAAAATCGTCACTTGAACTTAAATACGAGTTCGATAAACTGAATAAGCAGCTTTTTGAGCAAACAGACTTTTTGAAAGGCATTGAGTTACTTATCAGACCTACGACTCCCAGCATAGCCGATAAAATTCAAATAGCAATTGAACAGCATGACTATTCTGGTGTTGAACCTTTTATTATCGATGAGTCCGATCTGTGTCCAAAATGTTGCAGCAAATCGCTTCATTTCAGCCACTGGGGTAATGGCCCTTTAGGTGTTAGTAATGCATGGTACAAGTGCAATCAGTGTAATTACAGTTTTCAAACTCCTGAATCTTCGAGCGATTAAAAATGCATAGCCATTTGTTCCAAAGACGCTTTACGATGAAGCTACATAGCGATCCTAAATTCAACTGTTAAATTTATAGAATAAGGAACTCTATGTCAAATGATCTAAGAGAGCATATCAATGCACATATGCCATACATCGATAAAATTTTGGATGAACAGAATGTTCCGATTCAAAAACGGTTCTTTAGTGCAGGAAGACTGTTTTTTGAGATGGCTGTAATAGATTCGACTTTCAATTCTAAGAAAGAATTGCTTGAGAGTGACGTATATCGAGAATACGTTCTTCCTCTGTTTAATGATTGGTATTTTGAAAAGTATGGCGATCTTGCTAAAGGAAGTGGTAGGGATGTATATTCAGGTATTGTTGTTGTATATGGGAATCTTGTAGCGGTTAAGATACCTGCTACTACCAGTGAGGTTTTAGAAGAAGGAAAGTTAGCGAGGATGACTTTTCCTAACCATTTACAAAAATCTGAAAAAATTGAGGAGCTAATCCAGCCAAAATTTGATCTAGCCAGGATGGATGAAAGTTCAATTGACGAATTAAGAGATCAAGTTGCTAAAGTGGTGGCATTGACACGTTCTATCAATTTGGATTTGAACATCGCGAGTAATCTAAGCAAACCTGCCTTAAATATGGCAAACGGGATTTGGAGTCACTTTGAGAAGGGTATATTGGACATCCTGACTTTAAAGAATGAGCGATCAGCTATCGCATGTTGGGAAATTCATTTGGCTATAGAAAAGTCTTTGAAAGTACTAATTTATTCAAAATCGAGGAAGAATATTAAAGGCCATAAACTTGATGATCTAATTAAATTTTTAAAAAAATACGAAAATGGGATTGATTCATCAAAGCTATCGAACTTGCCTTCTGCAGAAGATGCAATAAAACTACGATATGCTGAAATTATAAAAGAGCCAATTGATGCATTCCATTACTACTTGATAGCGCTTGACTTTGTTGGAGATGTCGTTTCTCGTTTGGAACATAATCTCAGTATCAAAAATGTCTCGTTTACATTAAAAAAGGCTTCATGGGCAAGATGAAATTTAACAAGGACGCTGTCAGAAAATTTTTCTTCTGGGCGAGCATGATGTAATGTGTAAGGAAGGATAAACAGTGTCTGCTATTGGGATATATCATTGCTATAATGTTTACATTTGCAATACTTTTTGTCGTCTGGCAGGCTAGCCCTCACCCAATCACCACAACCTCATCCCGCTCTCGATCATCCGCCGGAGGAGCCTCACGCTTGCCCCACCGCTCAGGATGCTTCCGCTCCAGAAACCACGCTGACGCAAACCAGTTCTTCGCCGATGCGGTCTCAATATTCTTCAGGTGAAACACCTCCGCCTTAGCCTCTGCCTGGTCAACTGCAAGGTACAGATCCCGATACAAACCAGACCGCTCCCGCTCACCCCGCTTCAGCCAGTTGGTCAACGTCTTCCGGTCAATCCCCGCTAGCTTGCACGCCACCTCCCGGTAATGCCCTGCACCAAGTGCCTCGCTGATGCACCCGATAATATCCACTGTAATCTT
>CAITZN010000720.1 GCA_903896915.1 uncultured bacterium | reverse complement strand
CAGGTGCTCCCCGAACAGACATTGCTTCAGATGGTACGGTTCGATCTTCAGCACCTTATGCACCCACTGAACATGACTGAACGGCTCCTTCACCCGGCGGCCTGTTTCGGCATCATACAGCATGATCTTGCCGCCCCTGATCCGCATTTCAGCATCAATCTGCCAGAACACACATGCCCCAGGCCAATACTTTGAGGTACCCAGCCGATAGGCAAGGGCAAGCTCCAGTGCTTTTGATTCGCCGAACAAACCGACTAACCACCGGCAGAAATTATTCCGCTCATACCCGCTGAACGTCGCTTGCATCGTCCCCAGAGATATGAACGACGGCTCAGGTTCCAGCACCGGTTCCCTGTGAACAACCGTTGCCTTTGGCAGTTGTATGCCCCGTTGCCGAAAATACTCGCTCGGCCTCAGGTGATACCCGCACGAATCCTCTCTGTCACAACGCCCAACCTCATCCGCAATCTCTTCACCCGTCAAGGTATCGACATACCGGACAAACCTCCGTTGCCTGCACGCCGGGCAATACTGTTTAACGCCCCCCTGCTGTAGCCTGTAACGATACCCTGGCATCAGAACGGTTCCCCATCATGCTCGATCAAGCCACTGCCGACCGGCGAAATATTTTTTTCGGGAGCATTTCGGACGTTTTCAAGTTCACTATGTTCACCACGTTCACCCTTACGGATAACGATCCGCCGCCCTTTCTTACTCTTTTTTGCTCCGGTCTCTGGAATAAGAATAACCCCGACTTCCTGAAGCGCTGGCAACTGCCGTTTCAGGGTATTGGCAAGGCCCTTCTCACTTTTCGGCCATCCCTCATTGTCAATCCTGAACAGAATAAGCTTTCCAAGAAGCTCCTTATACGTCCCATCAAAAACAATCTCATACGCTGAATCTTCAGCCATCAGGATAACAGCCAATGCCACCGGGCAGGACTCCATCGCCCGCTGAACGGACTCTTGGTAATTGCCTCGATACAGCGCCGTGAACACTCCTTTCTCATACCCCATGCTTTGCGCCATAGCTTCGCCCAAGTGGTTAAAATCGGCCATCCTGAGCGCATCGGCAGGGAGTTCCGTATTCGGCAACATCGCAAGCGTTTTTACGAACAGGTCAAGCAACCCGCCGAATATCTCAGGCCACGCCTCATTGAATGCTGCATCAAGCTCCGACTCAAGCCTCCGTCGACCTTCAATGACCGGCAACTCGATATGAACCGTTCTTGAAATCAGGTCTTGAGCCGTGACAACATTGTTGATCCCGGAAAGCAGAATCGGCCTTTTAATCGTTATGACGGTCTCATCGGCATTAGTGAAAAGCGTTCGGGCTGCATAGGCTCCATCTGTCGCCATGATGCAGAATGCATCTTGTAAGCCAGCACTCAAGTGGGAAACATTGTCCAGACTTACGACCCAATTATTTCCGGCAGAAACAAAGGCATCCTCAACATTCTTGGGTAAGGCTCTCAATGGTGCTGAACTCACATCGATCAACGACCGAAGCCGCTTTTGTGTGTTCGACTTCGCCGATCCCTGAACGCCGCACAGCTCAAGAACGGGAAACGGTGTGTCTGGTCGCCATGCCTCAAGAATCCATGCAAGAACAAGTAACCTCTCCTCTTTTGGAATGTTGACCAACTCCCAAAGCTTGCCAATATCGCCTCCAGAAACCGGAGTCGGGAACGGCATTCCTGAGCCCGACTTCCAGAATTTTACTGGTGCAACATCAAGCAACCACCAACCCGTCGCCATCACTTCGACAATCCTCCATTCCTCACCGATTCCGTGCAGATAATAGGCGCCAGTCTCATTGTGCTGCCCAGCCCGAAGAAACACACGGCCCGGTTTTCCCTCATGCTGGCATATCCCGGACAACGTGCTGCAAGCCTGTTTCAATGCGGCATCACTTGCCGACGATCCGCCGGTTTCTTTATAATAGCGGTAACTCATCCAATCCGCGAACCTTACGCTACGAACCTTCATTGTCTCATTACTTACGGTAACAAAGCCGTCCCTCGTTGTCTCATCGAAAAACAGCTCTCCGTTACTTGTGGCCAACGATACCAACTCATCCGCGACGCTCTGGCTCTCTCCGCCATCGCTGCCAAATGCAAACAAATCGATCTCTGCCAAAGGAACACCAGACGGCTTATTCTTCTTAATATCGACCCTCAATCGTAACCGCTGTTCATGTGAATTCTCATAGATATACCTCCATGCACCTCGGAAATCTTCTCCACCATACAGCCCAGGTTCATCCTTACCGCGCCTGATTACATCCTCAACGACCGAAACGCAACGCTCCAGCTCTTGCTCATCTATCCCGGTTTGGTGAACGTGGTGAACATGATGAACGTGGGATTGCCCATTTTGTCCACCAGAAAAAAAAGTTTCCGAGGTTGCCTCTTGGGCAAGTTCACCTATTAAGCTGTTGTTTTCTGTCATCGAACACCTCTCTTTTCAATCATGAAAAAGAGCATTCTTTTCCGGTTCATCACTCACCTCCTGCGCATCGTAACATGAGTACAAGCAGCCGTCTCGATCTCTTCAGCCGTCGCTTTTCGTCCTCTGAGCAGCCACGCCTCAAGCTCTTCACGATTGAAATAAATGCCCTTGCCACCCGGTTTGTAGCAAGGAATACCGCCCGTACTGGTCAGCTTGTAAAGATGAGAGATTGATAACCCGGTGAGGATTGACGCTTCACGCATATTGAGAACACTCTTGTTCGCCACAAGAAGCCCCTCGATACGTTGCAACCGGTCGTTGATTTGTTCAAGTTCAGGGAGTCCCATAGTTCATTTTCTTTTTGTTGAGAAAATCGGCTTTAGCCGTAACCTATGGGTGAAAAATCGGAAGGAATGAAAGAGGAAAGAATAGACCTATTATTACCGGTAAATATCAGTAAAAGGCGGTAAACATCAACCTGTGATATCATTCACATGAAATCACTATCCCGACTATACGATCAATTTTCTCTGCTCCTTTCGGCTTCCCCTCTTTTGTGTTTTGGTATCCATTTCTTGTTTGTTTAAAATTACTGATAACCGAATAATTACTTTTGCAGAAATGTTTTTCAATAATCTTATCAGTAGCATCATTTTTATATATCATCTTCATTTCATCGCCCCTCAAAAAATCAAACAAGTAAACCAATAGTGCATTACTCTTGATCCATACACACGGGTTTTCAACTTCTTGCTTATCCATATTGAATTGAATAATAAACGACTCAGGATTCACAACAAAACCATCATCATGTAAACATTCTGCAAGTCGAATCAAAAGTTTCTTTTCACCCCTCCACCTGATTTGCTTTGGCACTTCTACACATAATCCTGCATCCGTACCAACCAAACCATTATCACTCCTAACCGCGCAACTTGACAATAAATCTTTCAGTTTTTGTGCAATAATAACTCTCTTAACCAAATGCTCATCATTGGTCACATCATACTCGCTTCTCTCACCGTCCCCCAGAAATTCAATAAGCCAACCCCTTATCGGACTATCAGAAAGGTGCACTGCCCCAAACTCTTCTGCATCTCGAACAGACCGAATCCTGCACTCTAAAGCCTCATATTCAGGACTGTCTGGTTGATCCTGATCTCTTTGCCATTGCAGAACATCAATCAACTTGCATTTTGCAGCAAGCCGATAATCATCAATTGCTTTGGATAAGCTCAATCTGTAGCCATCTGCCTTAGGCCCTTTATGACTGAAAAGGTCATTCAAAATCGCAGACAGTGCCATCATCCGCCAAGCCTTCGGAGAAAGCATATACTCAGGAGGAATTTCATGATAACTCTTTCTTTTCCATAGATATTCACCGTACTCTCCAAACGGTGCACCAGTCTTATATTTAACAGTTCCATCCGTCAATTCAGCTAAAGCGTGGTTAGCCCTATAATCAGCCCACTTCCAGTCTGTCTCACGGATTCGACATAGAATGTCGACAAGTTCATTGTCCGATGGAATCCACTCACAGCTTTCTTTCCCGCTCTGCATTGGTGGCTCTACGGATCGATCCACTGGCAAGCCAGAAGACAATCCTCTCAAAAGTTCAAGCGCCTTGTATATAAAGAACTGCTTATCCGGCAATATCAAGCCCCGTTCCATAACCCGTTGCTCCGATCTCACCAAGGTTTCATCTCTTTCCCATCTTGCAACTTTCTCGAAATCGACAAGCCCATGAAAACCAATCAATAACCATGCCCTAACCCTGTCAGTCAACAAGCCCCGAACTTGCTCCGCCGTCGCATCAAGCGACAAAGCATCTAGAAAAGCTTCAACCTCTGAAACGCGATGCTCTGCAGCACCAATATTCCTGGTTAAGTGTTCTGCATCATTCCCCTCCTCTTCCGCAAACCTCAACCGCTCTTTTAATAGCTCAATTTTCGCATTCTCAGTTTCTACATAGTGTTCTGCAGCTTCATCAAGAGCTGTAACAACACCCCAATGGATATTATCTCTTATGGGGTTCCCTTTGCCCGGCTCCTGATCAGCCTCTATATTTTCCGTCCGCACTGTAGCCTTGATGTCACAATTTGAAACTATCGGTGTTCCTGCTTGCTCAAGTGGAGCTCCGGGAATATTTTTCGAAAATTGCATTGTTTTAAAATACAAGTCCTGAAAAATCGCCAATGTACTTTTCAGCTCATCAAGTGTAATCGCTTGCATTTTCTCAATAGGTATGCGATTCATCCACATAACCGCCACCCTGTGCGCATTGTAATCCCTCAGAATCTTGTTCAATTTTTCAT
>CAITZN010000719.1 GCA_903896915.1 uncultured bacterium | reverse complement strand
GGCGGCCAAGGTGGTGAGCAGGGTCGCGAAGTTGTAACAAAGATATGTTGCACAGGCTCTCACATGGAGGTGAGAGCCTGTGTTCAAAAAGGAAAATAGAATGACGCAGAAACAGCAGGAAGAGCAGGAACAGAAACGAAAACTGGAACGACTGGAACTGGAAAAACAGCAGGCAGAGAATCAAAAGCTGCGCCGGCAGGAACGGCTGCAACTGGAACAGCAGCAAATACAGAACCAAAAACTGCGCCAGCAGGAACAGAAGCAGTTGGAGCAGGAGCAGGAACAGAAGCGAAAATCCGGAAAATAAAAGGCGGCGTGATTGTTCGTCCCGTCATTGCGATGAATGTAGTGTGTCGGTGTGCGAAGCGCGGCATGGACATGAACGTCCACGCTACACATACGAAGCGCACTGGCGTGAGTGAGTTTTGTAGCGCGAAGTGCAGCACGGTGGTTCTTCACCGTTCGTATTTCATATTTATTTTTTGGGGGGACGCAATATAATTGGGCGAAAATTCGTCAAAGAAGTTTGTCCTGATGAAACTCAATCCCACCACGGTCACCTGGGCTTTTCCGCCAGCCAATTTGATCGCCGCCCCTTTTGTATGTCCCAATGGAAAAATGGAATTGGAGACGCAGGGCTATCAACCCTCCCCGGTTGAATCGGTCACGGTTCTAACCTGGTATTGTGTCGATCCGGTCACCGGCGGTAAAACCGAACTCGGCCTTTTTCCCATGAGTTTGTATGCCGGCGCGATCTATGGCTTTCTACTCTTTGGGCTGGTCATGGCCGGCATGTTGATCGATGCGAAAAGAAAGAGCGGCGGCCAGGCTGAAGGAACTGAAGGGGTTGCGTGATACGGATATGATCAGTGAAGCTGAATATGAAAAGAAGCGGGTGGAGATCCTCAGGGATCTTTAAAGACCCATTACAGGGGGCGGCATGCCCCTGCAGATTCGGTACAAAAGATAAAAAAGAGATGATATTCTACCCCTTGACTATCACTGCCCTCGCTCATAAAATGGAAGTATAAATCAACGGAAATCAGGGAAGAGACCCGTAATTCCAATACGAGCGCCGAAGGTGCAAATCTGGCAACAGGCGAAACCAGACGAATCTCTCAGGCAAAAGGACCCTGCCTCCGCCCAAAACTCTGGAAAGTCTCAATTGTCATCGAGACACCGACGGTGTAAATCTTGTTTGTCTGCCAGTCTGTTAGTCCACTGGTTGACCGGCAGACCAATCTCTCAGGTTCCATTACAGAGGACGCGCGCTTCTATAACCGCACGTCCTCTTTTGATTCGCCAATATCCAATAACAGGAGAAATAAAAACATGAACGTTCCGTCCAACCTCAAGTACACCAAGTCCGATGAATGGTTCGATCCGTCCAGCGGCGCCATGGGGATCACCGACTTTGCCCAGAGCCAGCTCTCCGATATTGTCTTCGTTGAACTTCTCGTTGAAGAAGGAGATGAAGTGACCGTGGGCAAGGCCATCGCCTCCGTTGAATCAGTGAAGGCCTCGGCTGAAATTTATGCGTCCGCCGCCGGCAGGGTCAGCG
>CAITZN010000718.1 GCA_903896915.1 uncultured bacterium | reverse complement strand
TTAAGGATTCAGTAGCCCCCATTATTGAGGTCGGTGAGGAACACCGGTTTTTGACCAAAAACCAGCTCGAGGATCTTAACTGTGGTGCCGATTTCCATATCCTTCTCGAACCGTTTGGTAAAAACACGGCACCCGCCATTTGCGGGGCGGCTCTCTACCTAATCAATCAGGGTAGAGGAGGGGATGTGCTGCTGGTGCTCCCGGCGGATCACCTGATTGTCAAGACCGAGGCCTTTGCAAGCGCAGTCACTGAGGCAGTCACCCTTGCAGAGCAGGGGCAAATCGTCACCTTTGGTATAGTGCCCGATCATCCGGAAACGGGATACGGGTATATCGCCAAGGGCAAAGGGACGCTGGTTGAGAGTTTTGTGGAAAAGCCGGACCTGGCAACAGCAGAACAGTATCTGGCTAGCGGCAGGTATCTGTGGAACAGCGGGATGTTCGCTTTCACCGCGGAGTCGTTTCTGGCTGAGATGCAACAATATGCCCCCGAGATTGTTGCATGTATGACTGAGGCGGTCGGCAAAGGGCAACCGGATGGCCTCTTTTTCCGGTTCAACCGTGAGGCCATGGCGGCCTGCCCTTCTGATTCGATCGATTACGCCCTCATGGAGAAAACCACAAAGGCTGCTGTGGTTGAAGCTGATATCGGCTGGAGCGATATCGGTTCGTGGCGGGCACTCTGGGAGGTCGCCGCCAAGGATGACCAGGGAAACGTGGTCAGCGGCGATGTTATGCTTGAGGATGTCCACAATTCGCTGATTCGTTCTGAGCACACCCTGGTGACCGCTATTGGCCTCCGGGACACCCTGGTGGTGGAAACGGCCGATGCAGTACTGATTGCGCCGATGGATCGTTCTCAGGATGTTAAGACAATTGTCACCAGACTGAAAAAGGAAAAGAGGGGTGAGTTCCATATCCACAGGACCGTGTATCGCCCTTGGGGCAGCTACACCACCCTGGAGATGCAGGATCGTTTTCAGATCAAACGAATCACGGTCAAGCCGGGGGCCCGGCTTTCCCTGCAGATGCACCACCACCGTCACGAACACTGGGTTGTGGTCTCGGGAACAGCCAGGGTCCAAAACGGGGAGCAGTCAATTCTACTCAAGGAAGACGAGGCAGCCTATATCCCTTCCGGCACTATCCATCGGCTGGAAAATCCTGGAGTGATCCCGCTGGAGCTCATTGAAGTGCAAATCGGCAGTTATTTGGGCGAGGATGACATTGTCCGTTTCGAGGACGAATACGGTCGTCTTAAGGAATAATCCACCGATACGAACAAAAAGATTTTGAACGCTGCTTGCCGGGTACTCAGTCTCCGGCAGAGGGTACGAAACGATGCGCAGTGTCTCCGGCATAGAGATTTTGAAACGCTGCAACATAACGGTCGAGTATGCGTTTGTCGCTGTCTGAGACATGGAAAAATTCAATCCCGTTCTGGTGACGTCCTGATGAGCTAGTCACGTAGACAATTCTGCCCATCACATCAATCAACTGATCTTCTAATCCCAATGTGATCATAACCTGCTGCCCTAAGGGCAGGGGTATATGCGTTTCCATCAAAACCCCGCCTTTACTGATGTTCAGGGTTCGTGCCATGGAGTAATCCCCTTGCCTACCCTGTTCGTCGACGACAAGATAATCAAGTAAATTCAAGGCTTCGGGCCTGATATAGCGTCTTCGTTCAATGGTCATGCTGTAGCCTTGGAGGATATTTTGCGGAATTTTAAAACGTTCCAGCGTTCATTGCCTTGTTCTCTGCATGCAAACGACTTTATTATTCTTTGTTGTTGCAACCGTAGTGTATCCTATTCGGATTCTTTAATATATGCACGAGAGCAGGCAATATCTTAGCATTAAAAGACTGTATCGAAAAATTGTACAGTTCACATTCTCTTTTGTCAAACAACGTGGCGTAAATGCGAGGGGACATTTTTGTTTATTCTATCTTCAGACGTTACAAGTATGTAGGGGTGAGATCGTATACTTTTTGATGAATACTCGTTTTTTAATCTTTTAAATAAGACAGTTGCGTTACCTATCAATTTACTGGCATCTTTTTTGAATAAAAAAGGTACGGGCTTTATTATGACTGGCATTGGTTTTCTGGATCCCCTCGTTATTGAATATGGAACAGTATGCTCGCTGAGATGTAATCACCATGCAGATTATATCTGTGCAGAGGGCTTTCAAGAGCCTTTTACCCCCTTACCCTGGGTGGTCAATTTGATATTTGATATATTAAAAAAGAGAAGCACCACCTCTTGATTTTTCCTTTCCCCTTTGTTACAATTGTGAAAAATTTATTACATTAATGTAAATAAACAGGAGAGGGATAATGATCAACGGTGCAGACACGGCCTTTATTTTAGCGGCAGCAGGGCTCGTCTTGCTCATGACGCCTGGATTGGCTTTGTTTTATGCAGGCATGGTGCGGAGCAAGAATGCGCTTGGCACTATAATGCAAAGTCTTATACTGATCTCGCTTGTTTCGCTTGAATGGGTCTACATCGGGTATTCCATGTCGTTTGGCCCTGATGTTTTTGGGCTGATCGGCGACTTGTCCTGGGTGGCACTGAAAGGGGTAACCAATGCCCCGAGCGCGACCTATGCAACGACGATTCCGCAGACGGTGTTCATGATCTACCAATGCATGTTTGCCGTGATTACTCCGGCACTGATCGCCGGTGCCTTTGCCGAACGTGTTCGCTTCCCGTCCTTTGTCGTCTTTAGCTTATTGTGGGCCATTTTTGTCTACAATCCGGTGTGTCATTGGATCTGGGGCAATGGTGGATGGTTGGCAAAGCTGGGCGTACAGGATTTTGCCGGCGGCCTGGTGGTGCATGCCACCTGCGGGGCTGCTGCTTTGGCCGCGGTTCTGGTCATCGGCCCGCGTAAAGGATACGGCCATACCAATTTCATGCCGCATAATTTGCCTATGACCATGATGGGCACGGGGTTGCTCTGGTTTGGGTGGTTCGGTTTTAATGGCGGCAGCGCTCTGGCGGCTAATGAGGTGGCCGCGACCGCCTTTGTCGCCACCCACCTAGCGGGGATGTCCGGGATGGCGATGTGGACCGTGATGGAATGGATAAAATTGGGTAAGCCGACAACGCTTGGCGCCGCCTCAGGCGCCATTGCAGGACTCGCGACCATTACCCCGGCGGCAGGTTTTGTTGGACCGAATGCCGCGATTGTTATAGGATTAATCGCAGGTGTTGTCTGCTATGTCGCAGTCAACTTGAAAAGCAGATTCAAGTTCGACGATTCCCTTGATGTGGTTGGTATTCATGGCGTAGGCGGTGTAACCGGGACCATTCTTCTAGGGGTTTTTGCCTCCAAGGCCGTGAATCCCAATGGTGTCGACGGCCTGCTGGCTGGTAACAGTGCCCAGTTGGTCTCGCAATTACTTGGTGTCGGAGTGGTCTGCGTTTATGCCTTTGTGGTCAGCTGGATCATTCTCAAGGGCACGGATGTAGTCATGGGACTTCGGATCAGCGAAGAGGCTGAACATCAGGGGCTTGATTATACTGAGCATTCGGAAACAGCCTACAATTAAGGCAAAGCGCATCGTTGTCCGTCTGACCTGCAGCCTCCGCTATCAGCAGATCGAATCATCCATCGGGAATGACAGGCTTGGATCGAACGGGACATTAATGAGGAAAGAGCCATGAAAAAAATAGAAGCAATCATCAAGCCCTTTAAGCTTGACGAGGTAAAGGACGCCTTGAATGCCATCGGTATCAAAGGCATGACCATGACCGAAGTCAAGGGATTCGGACGGCAGAAGGGGCATACCGAGATTTATCGCGGCGCCGAATATGTGGTAGATTTTATCCCGAAAATAAAATTGGAGATCATCGTCGATGATGAACAGGTCGATCAGGTGATCGATACCATCCTCAAGATGGCCCACACCGGCAAAATCGG
>CAITZN010000717.1 GCA_903896915.1 uncultured bacterium | reverse complement strand
AGTGTTGATATTTTTTTTGTAGTTGGACAACCTTGTCCGCGAGTCTTTTGGAGGATTCAGCGAGAAGGGAAGAAGATGTTGCTCCAAGCGTAATGAGCAGAATCAGGAATATATAGAGGGTGCGGATTCTGCTAGACATCGGTTTTCTCCAAAAGGACCGTACGCCCAAAAATTTTACTAGCGAGGGCATGCACTGGTGCGGGAATGTCAGAGACGAAAAAACGGCTGGGGGTATCAGGCGCATAGAGTGTTGTGCGGAGCAGATCATCCGTCTCAAGAATTTTTTTGAGGTGCAGAGCAACCTCAACGGAGGAGTCAATGATGTGTACTCGTCGGCCAATGCGTGGTGCGATCATGCTCTTCAGGAGAGGGTAGTGCGTGCAGCCAAGAATAAGCGTGTCGATCTGTTTATCGCGCAAGGGATGGAGATATTTTTTAACGATCATTTTAGTCTCTCTTCGTTCCAGCCAACCTTCTTCAACCAGAGGCACCAATAAGGGGCAGGCCTGGCTGTACACCCTGCACCCGGGGAGTGAGGCTTGCAAGCGTTGCTCATAGAGGCCTGAATTAATAGTTGCCCTTGTGCCGATAACGCCGATTCGACCATTGCTACTGACCATGGCTGCTTTAGCCACCGCCGGGGCAATGACATCGATAATCGACTGACTGTAATGACTTTGCAGGAAGGTCGATGCAGTGCTCGCCGCAGAGTTGCAGGCAATGACAATGAGTTTTGCCCCCTGTTTGAGGAGGAATTCTGTGTTGCGGTGCGAGTATTCGGTGATTATTGCCGGACTTTTTGAACCATAGGGAGTCCTGGCAATATCACCAAGGTAGACCAGGGGAAATCCTGGGCATAATTGTTCAATTGCACGTGCGACGGTCATGCCGCCTACGCCGGAATCAAAAATACCTATCATCTTATATTATCTGTTTATTGGGTAATGAGGAGCTGGAAACGAGAAGCGCAAACATTACTGTCTGCAACGACTGCGTTGCGGAAGAATCCAGGATATGGACGGAGACGGTATTGGCTATAGTCTCACCCCGCAGATTTCTAGAGGAATCCGCTCAGGCGACAGCAATCTTTTAAGCATGCTGCCGCCTAACGCAAAACTACTCCCTTGGTAGGTTTCGTGTGGGAGGGAAATTATTTCTTTTTGGTTTTGTCTTTGGTGCGTGCTTCAATCGCCTTACGGAGATTGTCAGGTAGGCCTCGTTCTTTACCCGATTGCGAACGTTTTTCAGAAAGGGCTTTGGCGCAGAGCGGCTGTCGGGCAGAAAAACCATGTTTTCTTCGGTATTCCTTTGAGTTGAGATCATGAGATTTTAGGTGCTTCGGGGAAAGCATCTTGAACTCCTGACCGCATTCCAGACAGACAATTTTATTTTTCTGAATGGATTTTTTAGGATCCATAACTGGATTTGACTCTTCAGGTTCTACATCAATCCCTAGAGATTCGGAATCTTGAAGAGATTTAAGGGTTTGGAATGTATCGTTAAGCGCCGCTTTTATTTCTTCAGTAGTCATCTGTTTGCTGCTGATTTGTGATTGGATGATTTCGGCAGTCATTTCAACGAGTGATTTACTCATCGGTTTCTCCTGAGTGTTGAAAGTATATGGATACAGGTCACAATTTAAAACGATTGCTGCAAACATAGAACATGAATGCAAGCAATGCAAATATTTTGTTTGTTTGTATCGAAAAACATGTATCCATTGCATGTTCACTGCAAGGCTAAATTGATGTTTAGAAGAGATTGACTGAAACTATGCAATTTATTATCATTCTTTAACCCCTTGTTTTATAGGGAAATAGAGGTGTGGTTCCCGTGAATTTTTTCCTATTGGTCAGTTCCACAATTTTCGGTGGCCAATTATAACAAGGTTCATGTGGGTTTATGGTTAACATGATGATAATACCGTTTAAAGTTACAGGTCGGATTAGTAAGTACAGTTAGTAGCAAGGTCTGCAGCTCAAGTCATTTAGGTCAGGTCAACTCGCCTGGGTTTTGTACAAAATTGCGATGCACCCTCTATGTGTATTCATTATTTCAATAGTCGTATCCAAAACTAATCAATCATCAGCGAAATACGCTGCTCGGTGCATCTGTCAATAGTCGGTTTCTGGGTCAGTGCCTAGAATGAGCAGGCAGTGAATCAATTCATGTAGCGTCAAGCTGCCTTCCATGGCAAAGGTCGAGATTGTCCGGATTCCCGAACGGTTGGGTATCTTGCACAATTGCTTGTACCGCTTTTCAAATGGACAAAAACGTTTTTGTGATCTCTAAAATGTTTTGATAACCACTAGGTTGTTTACTTGGGTGTGTGGGTGGTACTTGTGGTAACTTTACATGAAACGTTGATTAGCCTTGCTTACCGGGCGTTAGCAGTGTATTTTCGTACACTCTAAATTAAACGCTCCAGTAGCTCAGGTGGATAGAGCTCAGGATTCCTAATCCTGGTGCCGCAGGTTCGAATCCTGCCTGGAGCACCAATGTTCAAGAAGGATTAACTGGTTTTTTCATCTGGTTAATCCTTTTTTATTTTTGGACATCCTGACATTGTTCATTTTCATGTGTGAAGTTGTGTGTGGAATGTTCAAAAAACTCAAGAAGATTCTAGTAGAAATGCAACAACGCTAAGGCGAGAGTTGAGCAGTCAATTAAAAACTTAATTTTCTCCTCCGAGTGCTTGAGTGACGTGCTGTCAAAGAGTCAAGACTTCCGTGAGAGTATCAGCGCGGTGGAACCGGAGGGGAGTTGTTCGGATACGCTGTGGCAGAAGCCGCTGTGCGCAGCCAGCTCGATGATTTCTTGGAGCGAATAGGTCTTACCGTTGTAGGTATGGATCATCATGTGAATATCGTAGAGAGCGCCCCGCCAGCCGGTATCGCTGAAAAAATCGTGGATGATGAGTAACCCTTGTTCCGCGGTTTTGGCGACGGCCTTGCGCAGCAGCATCTCTGTTTCCGCTGTTCCCTGGCAATGGATGATATTGGAGAGCAGAACCAGATCGCAGGACTGGTCGCCGATGGCATCAAAAGCGGACGGCCCGTCGTCCAGCAGGTTGCAGGCACACCAGTCGAGACGGGAAGTAGGCATCCCTGCCAGCTGCTGGTGCAATTCGGCATTGGCCACAACCTCGGGCAGGTCGCAGAAAATAGCGCGCCATCCTGGGTGTTTGCTCAGGAAATGAAGGAGAAAGGTGCCGGCACCAGCGCCGATGTCTAGGATGGTTCCGGTGGCTGCGGGAACCTGAATTGCTCCCCACAGTTCTATGGCGCGGATACGGGCGGCCTCGTCCATGGCTCCGAGATAGGTGACGAAGGCTTGTCGCAGCTCCAGCGGGTTTTTGTTGTTAGTGTTGATCCGTTTCCCCGATGCCAGGGTCGCTGGCAATCGCTGCCAAGATTGCTGGAGTTTCTGTTCAAAGGCGAGCGTCTTGCCTTGATACTGCACCGATGCAGAGTACAGGTATATGGCGGCGAATCGGGAAAGGGAATACCAGCTCCCATGTCTTTTGAGCAGTCCTAGTCCGCACAAACAACGGAGGAATCGGTCCCCGTAGACCGGTTCCCAGCCGACCTTGGCGCAAAGCGCAAGGCCCTCGCATCCCTCCTGACCGACCGCCTCGAAGACACCGGCATCATGGGCTCTCATCAGCGCTTCGGACAGGCGATAGCCGGTCAGCAGGTCGGAAAAATCGAGGAACGTCCCTTCCTCCTCCAAAGGCAGCATCAGCATGTTTCCTGTTGGGCATTGTTGATGCCCACTTCGGCAAAGGTCTTGATGTCGGCCAGCACCCGGGTGGCAGCATCGAGTAGATGCATGGCGATGGCTGTCCCTGTGCCTTCACCGAGCCGGAATTGCAGGTCGAGCAAAGGGGCGAGGCCCAAACGATCTAGCATATACTTGTGCCCGGTCTCGACCGAGTTGTGGCTGGCAAAAAGGTAGGCTTTCGCCATCGGAGCCAGCTCGCAACCAATCAAGGCGCCGGCTGTTGAAATCAGGCCGTCGCAGACCACGGGGATGCCGTGGGCCGCCGCCCCGATCACGAGACCGGCCAGTCCGCCGATTTCAAAGCCGCCCACTTTGGCCAGGATATCGAGAGGGTCGTTGGGATCCGGCCGGTGCAAGGCCAGGGCTTTTTCAATCACAGTAATTTTGTGTGCCAGCATGGCGTCATCGATACCTGTACCCCTGCCTGTCAACTCCCGGACAGCTCTCCCGGAAAAGGCGGCAATGACCGCTGATGAGGCGGTGGTGTTGCCTATTCCCATGTCGCCGGTACCGAGCATATTGATCGATTCCTGTTGCACCAGCTGATTCACAATCTCGATGCCGGCCTCGATGGAACGAATGGCGTCATCTCGGCTCATGGCGGGTTGCCTGGCAAAGTTGGCGGTTCCTTTGCCGATTTTTTTGTGAAAAATGGGAAGTTCCGGTGCAAAATCACAATTGACGCCTAAGTCCGCCACCCTGACCTCTGCTCCCGCATGGGCGGCCAGGACGCTTACCGAAGCCCCGCCTTTGACGAAATTATAGACCATCAGAGGGGTCACCTCCTGCGGAAACAGGCTGACACCTTCCGCAACCACCCCGTGGTCGCCGGCGCAGGTCACAATGATTTTTTTCTGCAGCCGGACATCGAGAGAACCGGCGATAGCCGCAAGCCGGGCGGATAACGATTCAAGGACACCAAGACTTCCCTGAGGCCGGGCTTGATCGGCGAGGCGCTGCAGGGCAGCCTGATGGATGGCGGCGTCCGGTTGGCGGATAGACTGGATAGTTGTCTGTAGCAGGTGCATGGATATATATCTCCTCTGAGAAAGCTCCAGCAGTCGGCGGGTAGATCCGGCGCTGCTGGAGGAAGTATTGCCGTGTATTAGTGACGTTAGGGTGGCGACAGCCTCATTTGGGGGTCGAGAATTTGTCGCCAGCGATGTCGTTTTGGAAGACCTCCATCCCTTTTTTCATGGCGCAGAAGTCGCCGCACATGGTGCAGGTGTCGTTGGCCTCGGGTACTCGTTCCAGGCGGACCTCCCTAGCCTTCTGCGGAAATAGCAGATGTTTTTCCAGCTCCTCCCAGTTCATGTCGCGCCGCGCCTTGGCCGCCATTTTTTCCCGATCGCGGCGCTCTGGATATTTAGCCAGGTCGCCGATGCGCACTGCCAGTCGGGTGGCGCGCACGCCTTCGCGAACATCGTTTTCAGTAGGCAGGGCCAGATGTTCGGCCGGGGTGATGTAACAAATTAGATCCGCACCATAACGGGCGGAGCTGGCGGCCCCGATGGCAGCGGCGATATGATCGTAGCCGGCGCCGGTATCGAGCGGCAGCGGGCCCAGCACGTAGTAGGGGGCATTGCCGCTCATCCGTTTCTCCAGCATGATGTTGCCCTCAATCTCGTCGAGCGGCACATGGCCGGGTCCTTCCACCATCATCTGGCAGCCCATTTCCCGGCCAAGTTCGGCCAGTTCGCAGTTGATGATCATCTCCGCCATCTGGGCCCGATCATGACTGTCGTGGATGGCCCCAGCCCGGATACCGTTGCCCAGCGAGAGCACGGCATCGTATTTTTTCATCAGGCCGCAGACCCGGTCAAACTGGGCATAGAGCGGATTTTCCTGGCCTGTGGCATCCATCCAGGCAACCATGAAGGTTCCACCCTTGGAGACTAGACCGCCGTAGCGGAATCCCTGTTTGCGTAGTCGCTCGATGGTATACTGGTTGATGCCGCAATGGATAGCCATGAAACTCAAGCCGTCCGCCAGTTGTCGTTCAATCAGTTCAAACAGGAATTCCGGGTCCATTTTGGCCGGATTTTTGTATTTGCGCGCGGTTTCCTTAAAGGCCTGATAGAGCGGGACGTTGCCGACCGGCAGGTTGGTGTTGGCGAGGATTGCCCGGCGGATGCGATCGAGGTCGCCGCCCGCCGAAAGCTCCATCAAGGTGTCCGCACCTTCTTCTTCGGCGATCCTGGCTTTGCGGATTTCCGACTCCAAATCGCAGATGTCGGAAGAGGTGCCGATGGAGGCATTGACCTTGGTCCGCAGGCCGGTGCCGATCCCAACCACTTTTTGCAGGGGCCGAGACGGATTGTTGGCGATGACGATCTCCCCCTTGGCCACCCGTTCGCGGATGAGTTCCACGGGCAGGCCTTCATCCCGGGCAACGGTTTCCATCTGGGGGGTAATGCTGTTTTCGCGTGCTAGTTCAATCTGGGTTTTCATGGTGTATTCCTTTAACAGGGTAAGGATGCCTGCCCCGGAAAACAAAAAAAGGGCTCCGAAAGGCGGCATCGCCTTTACAGAACCCTTTACCATCGTGTTCTTTCAACAAGACTGCTTTATACGTCTTCTGACTCCTGGCTTCTGCCGGATCGCGCCTTCCCAATCATTATCTGTGATCAGTGGCTTCCCTTGATGGGGAGCGATCCAAATTCCAGTTACAGCGGTGGGACCGTCACGGAATTGCACCGTGTTCCGTTTATAAAGACGTCTCTATGGATAAGCGGTTGAACGCTTACAGGTCGCTATTAAAACATATCAGGCAGCCAGAAGACAATCCCAAACAGTAATAAATCGTCGACCTCTTTTACAACGAGATGATTTCAATATTGTTTTGAATATGTTGAGAAAGAATCGTCGGATTACGGGTGAAGCACCAAGATGGCAGGATAGCAGCCGCGAACCGAGTTGATCAGAGTAAAGTCGTCGAGTGATCGTAGCTCCTCTAGAGTAAGGACCCGTTCCTCCAGTCTGCCGGTATCGAGCAGATGCTGCCGATAGGTGCCGGCAAGCAGACCACAACGCACTGGCGGTGTGTACTGTTGATCATTGATGGTGACCACGATGTTGGCGATGGTGGTTTCGGTGACCTCGCCTTTCCGGTTATACAGAAGAACATCGGCCACACCTTGAGGAAGACCCTCGCGCATCCGGTCATAGTGTGCTCGATGGGTGGTCTTGTGATAAAAAAAGACGTCCTGATCCTCAATGGGATGCGGGGCGAGCATAACCCGCACCGGCTGCCGGGTGTCAGGTGCGGCGAAAGGGACTGTTTCAATCCGCAGTTCACCCCGTCGGTCAAGCAGTAATCTGATCTTCTGCCGGATTCCGTTGTATCCGGCCGTCGCCGCGTCCAATTGGTCCTGAATTCTTGTCAGGTCGCAGGGATAGGAAAAATAGTCCGCAGAGGCTGTCAGGCGGCGGACATGTTCTGGCAGCAGGATATACCCCGCCTCCGGAGTCCATAGCAGAGTTTCGAGCAAAGAGAAATCGGGCTGACGTGTTCGGCAGAGCAAGCTTTTCAGCCGGGTTTCCTCCAGTT
>CAITZN010000716.1 GCA_903896915.1 uncultured bacterium | reverse complement strand
GCAACCAAACAGGATTATTTTACTAAGTACGCGCCTATTTTTAAGAATGATCCTGCTGCCTTTGAAGATCTTTACAAACTTCGTAACGACGCACTAAGTGAGCACCTCTATAATGAGGCTGCAAAGGCAGGGAAAGGTGTTGTAAAAGATGTTTTTAAACCTGAAAAAGTTTTCACCGGAAACTGGATGAATACAACGGCCTCTTTCGCCAACGCGGCTGCGCACCGGTTGCAGGGCAATATTACAAAGGCTGTTGCAGAAAAAATGGCTCTTGATTTTCTTGATCCTAAAAAAGCAATTCCTGCGCTTCAAAAAGCTGCGGCTAAATCAGCGAGAGCCGCCAAGTTTGAGTCTGTAAGCAACAAAGGTATCAACGCTTTGACCGCCCCCGTAACAGAGTTCGGATACCAAGGTATTGACGCTTTGGGGGATAAATATAATGTGCTTGTGAATGACAGTATTCCGCCAGCGCCGCCATACAATACTTATATACCAATAACGAAATAAAATACTTTTTTGATTGTTCGCATAAAAAGTATATATTCTACATGTCGATAACCCCTATCGCATGGTTCGTTTAGTTGTTTGCTCCAAGGGCTGGTTACCTTTGGAGCTTTTTTATTTTAGTTCCTCGATTGCAAGTTCTGAAAGACTCTTCTTGTCGTGTAATGAAGCCCAGATGCGTTCATCAATAGTACCCTTCGTTAGGAGCACGTAGACCCAGACGGCATGTAACTGCCCAGAACGATGCAACCGCCCAATGGTTTGTTCGTAGAGTTCCAGACTCCACGGCACGGATAAGAAAACCACAACATGCCCTCCGTGCTGAAGGTTAAGCCCGTGGCCGGCAGACTTGGGATGCAGACATAGGATTTCAATCTCCCCCGCATTCCACTTTTTAACCGCGTTTTGATCATCCATTCCAACAGCATGAGGGTATCTCCGTTTTAGTTCTGCAAGCTCTTCCTGAAAGTTGTAGACAATAATGGTGTTCGCTCTCTGGTTCTCCTGCAACAGCTCGTCCAGGCGGTCGAATTTATGCCTGCTGAACCACACGGGTGTTTTGGTGGTGATGAACTTCCCGGGAGTTGCTGAAGCGGTCACGGTTGAGGAATAAAACCAACCTCCGGCGCCCTGGCTCAACTTTTGTGTGACTGCGGCTGCACTCATTGCGGTGATTTTTTCACCCTTCAGTTCTACCACCATATCTTGCTTCATTTTCAGATAAGGTGCTCGGTCATCAAGATCACAGCGCAGTTCTACGGTGTGCAGTGGCGGCAGTTTGTCCTTATAATCGCCATCGTCAAGCAGGAATGTCGAGGGTTTGATGACAGCCATCACCTCTTTAAGAGCGCCTCTCCGGGGCATGAACTCGCCAAACTCGGGGTTAATGCAGATGAAGTACTTCGCAAGAAACCCGCTCTTGGTTTTACCCAGCAACTCTTGGTTCACGATCTTCACCTGGCCGTATACATCCTCAAGACCATTGGAGGTGAAGGAGCCGGTCAAGCCCACCCTGATGTTGATGTGTTTGATTAATTTATCAAGATGCCTGAACCGCTTGCCTGAAGGGCTCTTCAGACGAGTTAGCTCGTCAAACACAATCCCGTCAAAAGAACTGAGGTCTGTGATGCTCTGGATAGTGTCATAGTTGGCCACCACCACTTCCGCACTCGAGTGAAAAGCCCGTGCTCTTTCCTTTGGGGTGCCAACTGCAACCTCAAGGCTCAGGTCTGACGACCACTTCTCACACTCCTGTGGCCATACTTCCACACAGACCCTCCGTGGAGCCAGCACAAGCCATCTTTCTACGATACCCGACTCAATCAT
>CAITZN010000715.1 GCA_903896915.1 uncultured bacterium | reverse complement strand
TACCGTGGCGCAGCCTCCGGTAATCAGGGCCGCAACATCGGCTGGTCGGATCTGATGACCGGTCGGAAAGAGCAATTCGGTGGCCACGATGTCTTCACCAACCTTGCGGACATGCTGCCAGGGGTAGACCGGGGCGCGGATAACGCCGCGGCTGCCGTCATCGCTGAGCAGGATTTGCTCGATCATGATTATCGCATTTTTATCCGGTGGCAGTGGGTAACCGGTGTTGATCATTACCGCTTCACCGCTGTCGATCCGCAGAGTCAGAGGGGTGTCGTCGGCGGCGCTAAAGGTGTCTTCCGCTCGGACCGCCAAGCCGTCCATGGCGGCTGAATGAAACGAAGGCGAGGAAAAGCGGGCGGAGACCGGCCCGGCGGTTACCCGGCCACAGGCGGAGCGTGACGGGATAGTCTCTGAACCGGTGCTGTAGTGTTTGAAACGGGACCAGAACAACTGCTGGGCCTCTTCCCTGGATTGCATCTGCAGATAGATTTTTCGTTTCATGGCGTTTTAGGGGGTTAGGTATTTAGGCTGTAGGTGTTTAGGCTTTTCCTAACTGCCTAATAGTCTAAAAGTCTACAGCTTAAGAAAGACGACAGTCTCAACAACCTGTCAGGGAAACAATATCACCGTGGATTCAGTACCCCTGTCAAGCCCCTCACTGTCGCGATCGATCGGCAGCAGGCCGTCGGCTCGGACCAGGGGGCTCAGGAGGCCTGATTTTCCATAAACCGGACTGGCCAGCGGCAGTCCGCCTTTTTCCTGCGGGGTTACCCGGACCCGCACATACTCCTCTCTGCCGATGGCTGAGGGGATCTGCTGTTCGGTGATAGCCCGGATGGTCTGCAGTCCGAGCGTTACACCTAACCCGCTGTATTGACGGAGCAGGGGACGGACAAAAAGGTGAAAGACCACCAGGGCTGAGGCCACATGGCCGGGTAGGCCGAAAAGAGCCTTGTTGCCCTGCCGGGCAAGAATGGTCGGTTTTCCGGGCCGGACTGAAACCCCATGCACCATAATTTCTGTCTGCGGCAGGGCTTTGAAGACTTCCAGGGTGAAATCGCGGCGGCCTACCGAACTACCACCGGAGAGCAGGAGGATGTCTGCGGTCGCGAGTGCCTTGTTGCAGACGGCGAGGATTGAGTCGAGATCGTCATCGCAGATACCGTAAGGAATCGGCAGCCCCCCAGCCTCATCGACCAGGGCTGCCAGGGTGGTGGAATTGATATCCCGAATTTTTCCTGGAGGCGGCAGCTGATCGGCAGGCACCAGCTCATCGCCGGTCGAGAGGATGGCGACCCTAGGTTGGCGAAAGACCGGCACGGACGTTATCCCCAAGCCTGACAATACACCCAAATCCTGGGGTCGGAGCCTGCGGCCCCGCATCAGGACAGCGGCACCCGGGGCATAATCCTCACCGGCACGAATAACATTCTCACCCGGGGCTACTGGCCGGTAGACCGCAACCGTTTCTTGGTCAAACGGTTGGGTATATTCGACCATAACCACTCCGTCAGCCTTTTGCGGCAGTTCACCACCGGTCCAGATGCGCACGGCCTGGCCGGGGCGCAAGGCAAAAGCCTGGCCGGAAGTGCCCATGGCGACTTCACCGATCAGGGTCAGCAGGGCGGTCTCCGACTCGGAGCAACCAAAAGTGTCTGCTGCCCGCACTGCATAACCATCCATGGTGGAGCGGGAGAAAGGCGGGAGTGCCTCGCTGCTGATGATATCTTCGGCCAGAACCCTGCTGAGAGCCTTGGCCAGAGGAATAGTTTCCTGCTCAAGGGGCGTGAATCCGGCAAACAGGGAGACGAAGTCGGAAGAACTGATCAATTTGAAAAAATCTTTCATGCTATCCTTGTCGGTCTGGTGCAATTTGAGAAGGAAGGGCGTCTCTGTGCAAAAAAATGCGGGTGGAAGAGGTGCGGTGCGGGTGTTTACCCGCCACCGATCATCGGGAAGATAGCCAGTTGATCGCCTTCAGCAGGGACCTGGTGCAGTTCGCAGTGGCGTGAATTGATCATGGTCACCCCGACTTCGTCCGGTTTGATCCCGAGGGAGCGGATGATATCCTCAACCGTGGTTCCCTCGGGATAATTTGCCTGCTTCTGCTTGAACCGGTTGTCCCGGAAATAGGCAAAAAGCTTGACCGTGAGCTGCATGGATACGTCAGCAATCAGAAGTTCCAGAACGAGTCGATGGTCTCGTTGCTGATATCCCAGACTACGTTGTGCGGGGCGATCGGCTCTTCCGAGAAGAATTCCGGCAGTCGGTCATCCTTGTTGGTGAAACCGGCAGCCAGGTTGAAGGCCCGTTCGGTTTTGAGGATGGTCATGCCGAGGTTGGTGACATCGTTTGCAACTAGGTGAATCCCGAAGCGGGCATTGAGCAGGTCGATCAGGGCTGGCAGGCAGGTCGCATCATCGAGTGCGGCAAAGGCGATGAACAGGCACATGCCGGTTGAGTCGATGGCTGCGGTAGCAATCTGCAGATTGCGCGACAGCTCAACCTGACCTTCCTTGCTGAGCGGATCAACCTTGCCGCCGACACCGAGGATGTTGGTGGCAATGGTGTAGCCCATGGTGTGGTCGGCGCCCTGGGTGGAGGTGGCATAGGTGATGCCGATGCCCTTGATGGCCCGTGGATCATAGGCGGGGATCGCCTGATTTTTAACAACCGGGACGCGAGTGACGCCATATGCACGGCCCACAGAACCTGCGCCGTTGCCGATGATTCGTCCTAATGGGGTGCCTTTAGCGACCTCTTCTCTAAGCATGCGACAGACCTCGGCGCCATCGCCGAACTTAAGTACACCAGCTTCCATAGCGACACCGAAGGCGACGGCAGTTTCAATGGAGTCGATGCCGAGATCGTCCATAATGTTGTCGGCCTCAGCAATGTGGTCGAGATTGTCGACGCAGCAGTCGGCACCCAGAGCCCAGATGGATTCGTATTCAAAACCCGAAGTCTTGTACCCGCCTTTGGCATCGGCGTAAACTTGCGAGCAGTTGATGACGCAACCCGGATGGCAGTTGTGTTTCGGCTTGCCGCCACGGGCCACGATGGTGTCGTACATGGTCTCGCCGGAAATGGCCTCATGACCTTCGAACTGGCCACTGGTGAAGTTGCGGGTGGGCAGTCCGCCGGATTCGTTAATGATATTGACCAGCACGTTGGTGCCGTATTGGCCCAGCGCCTTGCTGATGGGGTTGTCGATCAGGGCTTTGGCAAAGGTGCGGCTGGCGACTTTGAAGGCCTCGGGGTCAGCGATGGCAACTTTCTGGTCGTTCGGTTCTACCGCGATATATTTGATCTTTTTGGAACCCATGACCGCACCGAGTCCGCCACGGCCGCAGGACCGCATATGATTATCCGGGTCTTTGATGGAAATATTGGCACCCAACATCTTCATCTCGCCGGCCGGTCCGATAGTGATCACCCCGAATTTTTCGCCAAGTCGTTTGTTCAAGGTCTCGACCACCGCAAAGTTGCCCCGGCCGATGACCTCGGTCTCTTCTTTAATGGTCACGCCTTCGGCATTGACCTGCAGGCTGTACCATTTACTCTCATTGGTTGGTTTACCCTCGATGATCAGGGCCTTGACACCGAGCTTGGCGAGCATTTGCGCCGAGGTGCCGCCGGCATTGGCTTCTTTGATGGTTCCGGTCAGTGGGCTTTTGGCGCCGCAGGAGAGACGCCCGGAATTGGCTGCCGAGGTGCCGGACAGCAGGCCTGGTGCAATAATGAGTTTGTTGTTCTTGCCCAGGGGATGACAGGTGGGGATGACTTCGGCCGCAACAATTGTGGAGGTCAGGCCCCGACCTCCGAGCCCCATCCATCCCTCGGGTACAGCTTCGACCTTGGTGCTCAAGTCCGACATGTTAACGCGAAAAATTTTATCAGCCATTCGATAACTCCTCTTTAAAAAACGATAAAATAGAGCTCCTTCAGGAACATGTACCCGTTTGCGGTCGATATTGGTGTGTAATTATGAAAAAAATCAAAAAATCAACAAGTTGTCTGAAAATTTTATATTAGAAATCCCCCTTTGTCAACTCTTGTGCCCATAGTTTGCCCTGTTTGTCACCCAGACGCAGAAGTTCGATAAATGGGGGAAACAGAAAATGATTCCTGCCCCGCTAGGATACCACAGCATGTTGTTAGGGGAAGTCTGTGTGTTACAAGGAAACCTGGGGCATTGTGACCCGTTCTGGTGCGGCGGACATTTCACTATGACTCGGGTTGAAGCGGAAAAGTATGGCCGAGGGATAGGCTTATTGTGCTGATATCTAGAGGGACGAGGGTAACGATCAGGGCACCCACCAATACTCACCCGCCTGTAGTGGGCGGATACAGTCTTCCGGGATAGCGGCAGCCTGCATGGCGGTTTTCAAGTCGCGTAGCGGGGTTTCGTATCCGGTATCCGCTAACTGGAAGGCTGCGTAATGAGTGGGCAGGGTCCGTGGACCTCCCAGGTCGTGAAAGGCACGAACCGCCTCTTCAGGGTTCATGTGATTGTAGGCCATAAACCAGCGGGGCTCATAGGAGCCGATAGGCAGGATGGCCAGCCGGAATTTCTCGAATTTTTTGCGGGCTTCCCGGAAATAATCGCCGTTGCCGTAACCGCTGTCGCCGACAAAATTGATGGCGCCACCTGGGGTAGCGAGGACAAAGGCCGCCCAAAGGGCACGGTTGCGGTCAAAGGGGCTGCGCGCTGACCAGTGGTGCATCGGTTCCAGATGAACTGTCATTTCCGGGGTGATAGCTACTTGAGCCCCCCAGTCGTGGGCGTCGACTTTTGCCTCGGGAATGCGGGTATGGATCAGGGTATCGTTGCCCAGCGGCGTGATGATCCGGGGATGATCGCGGTGCCACAGTCGTTCCAGGGTGGCAAGGTCGAGATGGTCGTAATGGTTATGGCTGATCAGTATCAGGTCAATGGGCGGCAGATCCTCAAAGCGGATGCCGGGTGGATGAACCCGCCGTGGGCCGAGCCAGGTCAAGGGGCTGGCCCGGTCCGACCAGACTGGATCAGTGAGGATGTTCAGGCCCTGGGTCTGGATGAGCACGGTCACGTGGCCGACAAACGACACGCGCAGTTGATTGCCAGTAACTCGCAGCGGTGGTTTGTCGGTGCCGGGCAGATCACTGTACACAGGCCAGGGTTGCGGTTGGCGCGTCCACCGCCATTTGATGAGGTCCACGAAACCCTTGTCCATCGGCTTACCTGGATTGAAGAAGCGGGTGCCATCAAAATGGTCGGAGATTGGGCCGTAGTAATATTTTGGAGTCTGGGAAATCAGCATAACCAGTGCAAAGAGAACGACACTAAGAAGAATCGATTTTATGAGCATAAAGTTACAATTAACCTGGAAACAGATTAAACTATAAGGCTGTTTTTCGAAAAGATCATTGACGCTATCACGACTTCATCTCCTGGAACATACTGAAATGCGGGTGAAAAATCGAAGCTTGTTTTTCCTCTTTTTTTTTGGGATTTCCCTCCTTTTCAAGTGGATCATCCGTTGCGTTGGGCCACGGCTCTAAAAAAAGTGTAGCAGAAAGTACCGGTTGGTTCTGCGGCTTTTTCCATGTCAGCGATGCCCTTATCCCAAGTCTGCTCATCGATCAGGCTAAGTGCTAGAGCCTGATCGCGCACACCCCGGACCATGGCGATAAAGGTGTTGCGGGAAAAGCCCTCGATCAGTTTCGGCCTGCTGCCATCCACATAGACCATACGCGGTTCGACCTCTGTTTGCGCAAATCCTGCCTCGGTCAGGAGAGGATAGAGCCGGCGGCCGATCATGGCGTCGCCACCCAGGATTGCCTGGATCTGCACCAGGCAATCGACCGTGCGTCTGGCATCGACAGTCTCCGGATGACAGTAGAAGGATCCGTGGTCGCCCTCTATCACGGTTATTGTTCCGCCCATTTTCAGTGCCCGGAGGAGACAACGCAGGGCCCCGACCGGATCTTTGAGATGTTCAAGGACAAAACAGACAAAGATGTGGTCAATGCTCTGGTCAGCTAGGGGCAGATCGAAAATGTTTCCCGGTTGCAGCCGGACATTGGTCAGGCCTCGGGCCCGCACTGCCTCCTGCGCTGTTGCCAGTGAAGACGGTGAGATATCCATCGACACAAAGTTGGTTTCCGGGTTAGCCGCAGCGAGGAATACGGTCTGGCAGCCGGTGCCGCATCCCGCTTCTAGGACGGTTGCTCCCTTGGGGTAGCGAAGATCTCCATACAGCAGGGCCGCGAGGGTGGTTGCCTGATCTTTAAGTCGTGCCGCCTCCTGTGTGGAATAGCCGTGGACGTATGTTGTCATTGTTTTCTCCTGAAATTGTTTTTGGGGGGGAGTCTCGAGGAGAATGTACAGCGGAAGGGTTTCAGGCGTCTTGTACGGAATTGCGGTATTGTCCCGGCGTAAAACCAAGAAGGCGTTTAAAACTGCGGTTGAGATGGCTCTGGTCACTAAAGCCGGTCTGCACAGCGACATCGGCGATAGGCAGGCCACGGCCCAGGAGTTCCTTGGCTTTTCGGGCCCGTAGCTGCATCAGCCAGGCATGGGGAGTGAGCCCGCTCTGATTCGAGAAGGTGCGGATGAAATGATAGGGACTCAGGCAGGCAATGCCCGCCAGGGTGTCGATCGAGAGATCCTCGTCGAAGTGGTTGTCGAGGTAGTCGATCACCCGCCGCACTGCAGCATGCTCAGTGATGGGTTTTCCGGACAGCTGCGGGTTGTAAGTGTGGCGGCCAATCAGCTGGGAGAACATCTGCAGAAGCAGGGTTTCCTTTTCCAACCGCGCGGTCTGGTCATCACTCAGTTGCCCATGCACATGACGGATCAGAGTGGCAAGGCTGGGGTCTTCGATCACTCCGGCCGTGAAAAATGGTAGAGCGGTCGGCTGGTCGGCAATATCCTCGGCAACCTGCTGCAGGAATTCGGCGGAAAAATAGAACATCCGGTAGGTCCATCCCTCAGCCGTTGCTGCCTGACCGGTATGAACCTCATCGGGGTTGACGGTATTGACGTGTCCAGCCGGAGCGATCAGGTGCTCGCCTCGGTAGTAAAATCCAAGTGCCCCCTGTTCAATCACCCCGACCCCGAACCCTTCATGGCTATGCCGGGGAAAAGTCTGGTTTCGGTAGCTGGCCTGCATCAATTGCAGACCTGGCATCTCCGGTAGCGAGTAGATACGCACCTGCTCGCTGGTTTGGTGGGATGGTTTGAGACGCTTGTCCATCATGAGGCCATAACTTTGGCCATTTGCTGTTGCTGCATCGTTTCCATGATGATTTCTTACCTCAAGGCATAGACCACTGCATAGAGAAATCTCGCCTTTTCGGCCAAGGCGAGAGGTGCAAAAGAATTGGATGTGCCGTCATTCCGGAAATCGGGATCACTATGTGCCTGATGAACCGCCGGGGTAAATTTCAGCTTGCCTCGGGAGCAGCCTCCCGACTGAAGGCCGTGTACAGATAGGAGAGCGCAATCAGGCTGGTCCCTTGGGCGCAGGCATCGAGGATATCGCTGTCTTTCCAGCCTAGGTCACGGAGTTGGTGCATTTCAGTCTCGGTTATTTTTTCTTTGCGCAGCATCTTAGCGACCGCGGCCAGCAAGCAATTTTCCGCCTCGGAAAAGGCCTCGACGGTTTTTCCTTCAGCCAGATCAGTCAGGTCTTGGGCCGATAATCCGGTCTTGCTCAGCCAGGTGCGGTTCAGATTTATGCATTGATCATAGCAGGCAACTTGGGCGGCGAGAAAACGAATGGCAGTTAGCAGGGGAAAACTGAGTGCCTGGTGGCCTGCGAAATAGTTGATTTGGTCGAACTGCAGTTGCAGCAGACCGGGACTGGCGCTCAACAGCTGCAGGGGTGCGGGGACCGGGCTGCGCTTGGTGACGAAAAAATTGTAGATCTCCGCCACGTTTCCTGTTGCCTGTTCCGGGGTTTGATAGTCGAGAATATACATGGGTTACCTCTTGGTAGTAGACTGGTCGTCTACGTTGAATGAAAAAAATGCTGCGATTGCCAATCCGGTATCGGATCAGGCCAGCAGCACCTCGAAAACTATGGTTTGGAAATTGTCTAGCGGCTCGGGGCCGGCAGCAGCCTTCATCCGGATCAGCGCTCCCTGCCAGGCGGAAATAATAAACCGGGCCATTTCTTCCGGCGACAATTCACGGCGTAATTCGCCCCGATCCTGCGCCTGCCGGAGTTGTTTGACCACCCCCCGGATAAGGTTTTCCAGGGCCATGTTCAATTTTTTCCGGAAAATAGGGTTGGTGTCGCCGAGTTCTTGGGTGAGGTTGCCGATGGGACATCCCTTGATATACCCCTCCTTGGCAAAATAATCGCGGAACCAGAGAAAAAACCGTGCTAGTCGTTGTAGCGGGGGCTGAGTTTCATCCGTCAAGATTGGCCGTAATTGAGTTGCGAACAGGGTTTGGTAGTGGTCCACCAGGGCCAGCCCAAACTCATCCTTGCTCTTGAAGTAGAAGTAGAAAGAACCTTTGGGGACGCCGGCGGCAGTAAGAATTTCTTGCAGGCCAGTGGCGGTGAAGCCTTTATGGTGGATGATGCGGCCACCGCAGTCCAGGATATGTTCACGGGTATCAGTTTTCATGGTGTCCATAATAGACCGGTCGTCTAGCTGGTGTCAGTGAAAATTTTCTGTGAACAGAACTATGGGGTCGATGTGATAGCGATCATGAGAATATCAAAAAGAGGAGGGTAATCATATTGATACCCGAACGGTGGTCACCGATTTTGAAAAAATTTAGTAGTGCGGTAGGGGTACTCTTACAAAATGAGAACTATGATTT
>CAITZN010000714.1 GCA_903896915.1 uncultured bacterium | reverse complement strand
CGTAATTATGTTGTTTAGGATCAAGCGCTGTTTTCTGCAACAAAGAGGCCATGCCTATAATGCCGTTCATGGGCGTACGAATCTCATGGCTCATTCGGGCAAGAAAATCACCTCTGGAGGCATTAGCCGCTTCCGCCGATTCCTTGGCTTGAATCAACTCGCGTTCCATCTGTTTTTGAAGCGTCTTGTCCATCGCCGTAAAAAGATATCCAACAACACGACCATCAGGATTGTACAGACTGGTTACGGACAGGCTCACGGGCAGATGCGTTCCATCTTTACACACATACAACCACTCTTGGGCTCGGCTGTGTTTCTGTTTCACAAATTGGTCAAAAACCTTCATGTCATGTAAGCTAGACCCGGAAATACCGCTTACTTTTTTGCCATAATGGTCGAGTTCGTTAGGCAGATGGAGGGCAAGAATATTGCACTTGTTTATCATTTCTGCAGAGTTGTACCCCAACAGGGTAGCAGCCCCTTTGCTGAAGAGCTGGATAGTGCCGTCAAGATCGGTGGTGATGATTGAGAGCTGGGTTGCCGCATCCAATACAGCCTGCCGTTCAGCATCAGCGGCCTGGAATCGATACAGCATTCTTTCAGTCTGCTCAAACTGCTTCACCACCAAATCAGATGTTATTTCAGCTGCTTCCCTTGCCACTTTGATCTCGCGGCGCAGCATGTCGATTTCCATCTGCATTTCTGCTCTACTTTTTTCTATCATTTCAGATCCTTCAACCCATGAGCAGCGATGGCAATACTCAGCTCGGCAGCTCGATCAATCATCTGAGTGGTCCATTCCCCTTCAAGGCCAACGAGCACGATCTCCTCCGGCAGGTCCCCCTCACACACCTTGGGAAGCACTGAAAGGACATAGGCCAAACCTGCGCCATGATCAAAATGGCCTGTACCTAGGGTGTCTAAAATTTCCTGGCGCTCAAGCAGGACAAGCTCGCCAGGATCGGTAAACCCCTTAACGGCATCCACAAATACCACCCTGCCACCCTGTTCCAACAGAGGGAGGAGGTTCAGACCGGCCAATCCTCCTTCTGTGACCTCTATGTCGGCAGGGAGTGGATACATTTCCAGTAATCGATCAAAAACAGCAAGGCCGGCGGCATCTTTCACAACAAAACGGTTCCCAATGCAAATTATGGAACCTTTCACTGGTTACAACCTATGTGCAGGGAACCCTTTTTCTTTTCCTTTTGCAGACAATGGACCGCACATACCAAACAAGGATCAAAGGAGCGAACAACATGTCCTGCCTCTACCGGATTTTTAATATCTTTAATCGGGGTACCGATCAACGCCTCTTCCCATGCTCCACGTTTGCCACGTTCATCACGAGGGGACCCATTCCAAGATGTCGGCGTGATGATCTGGTAGTGCGTAATCTTTTCATCCCGAACCTTGACCCAATGGCCCAGAGCGCCTCGGGCGGCCTGGATCATACCGGCACCTTCACCATCTGGAATGCTCTTTACGGCATGATAAAAATCATCCTGCCGTCGATCCAGGAGCTCGTCAATCCATGTGGCCATCGGCTGCAGGAGCTGCGCGGAACGTACGAGGCGTGCCAGCTCTCGGACAAAAACATTAGGGCCGTCTTTTGCTATGAGATCCTGGAAGAGGGGGTTGCCGGCAATGATCATCTCAGCTAGCGGCCCTGTTTCAACGACCTCCCTTCCGTAACGGGGGGCCTTAATCCATGAGTACAATTTGCCGCCTTGTCCTGAGGCATAGGGCTTGGTCTTGCCCTCGAAGGGATGAACTGGTTCCGCCCCCTGTTCGAACCAGGAATGGGAGACATCTTCGGTGATTTTGTTGGCCGCGAAGGCGGAAACCTCAGTTCCGATAGCGAATCCAGATGCGAGTAATCGTCCACCCACACCTTCCACGGCGGTCTCTTGAGGAAGGGTGAAATTGCCATAAGAGAGGAAGCTGTTGGGGCCCGTTCCAAAAGTGTGAAGACCTGCTTGGCGGGCAAAGCGGATGAAAAAGCCAACTTCACTCTCTCGATGGGATGGATTTTCATCAAGCCAGGTAGCGAGGTCGTTACTGTTTCGTATCTCCTGCCATCTTGCTAACGAACAGCCAAGGATGCTGCGTTCATACCAGGACCGAAATCGTTCCAAAATTATTCTGCACTGGAGGATTTTAGAAATTTCGGGGATAGAGGTCACTCCTCCTGGGACCATGAAGGAGGTATGAGGCCATTGGCCACCAATGATGGCCACTATTTGTAACAGTCGTTTGCTTTCCCGAATAACCTCGATAGCAGCCCTTCCCTGCAGAGGACTATATCGGCTCTGGGCTTCCTCTCTTAGGGGATGGTCTTGGTAGGCCTCTCTATTAGCGAAATCAACCATAAACATCAGCACTGCCTGACGGACATCACTCTGAATTGTTTCGACCATTAGTGCCAAATTGCGCAGTCGGCGGGAGTTATCAGGAGGAGTAATGCAAGCGATTGCCTCCAATGCCTCAACTGCGGCCGTAAGGTGGGTAAGACTGCAAATCCCGCAGATACGCGGAGTCACCACTAAACCATCTAGGGCGCCACGGCCACGCATCATTTCTTCAAAACCCCGAAACATGGTGCCCGCACTCCATGCCTCTGTGATGATACCGTTTTCAATTTCG
>CAITZN010000713.1 GCA_903896915.1 uncultured bacterium | reverse complement strand
GGGCATGCTCCAGTATGGCTTCACTTGCAAGCTCGATATGATGGCGAATTTTTCGGTTCCACCGGAACTGCTCTGGGGCTATTACCTGCAGCATGTCAAAGAGACCCGCTTTGCGCCTGGCACTCAAAAAACCTATCAAGATTTGCTGGCGCTCGCCCAACGCCTGGGAAATTACTTTGTCATCACCACCAATGCCGATGGTCTGTTTGAAAGAAACAACTTTGATGTGGATCGTCTTTTCACCCCGCAAGGCGACTACAAACTTGCGCAATGTCTGCGTCCATGCACTCAGCAAACCTGGAGCGTCGAACCGTTGATCGAAAAATATCTGCCACTGGTCGATAAAACCACCCAGAAATTACCACCGGGTGGGGACCCAAAATGTCCCAACTGCGGTGGGCCGACCTTTTTGAACGTCCGGGGTGGTGATTGGTTTGTGGCAGATCCCTGGATTGATGGTTCGCTGCGCTTCAAAAATTGGCTTGCCGCGAACAAGGACAAAAGGATTGTGGTGCTCGCCATTGGCTCGGGTTTCAATACCCCGATGTGGGTGCGCTGGCCTGCGGAGCAAATCGTGCGCGCCAACAACCAGGCTCGGCTGCTCCGACTGAACTTGTATCATCCTAAAGTTCCGGGTGATATTGCCCCGCGGTCGCTCTCTTTCTCCGAACCAGCCAACGAAGTCATCACACTATTTCGAGTTTCCAGGTAAATCAAAAACTTATCATCTGCTTATTTCCCCAACCAACCGATTTCAGCAGTTGCTTCGATCAAACAGTCGGTTTATAGCTTATACAAAGATGTCAACATGACATTTGTGGTGCGATTAGGCAAAGCTGTAGATAAACGAGAACCAGACACTTTAGCTCTTGCCTTTCAAGGATTGTTTACAACCGCTGTAATCGGCATACCTATTCACGAGGGCTATATCAAAAGTGTTGATGATATCCTGACATCGTATTAGCCCGATCAACGCAAAATCACTCTTGAGAACACCCTAATTATCGATCAACCGGGAACGCACTTCCAAGATAACAAATTCCTCCCGGAGTTACTTGGCATAATCGTTGAGCGCACCACCAGGTTGCCAGTAACCACCTATTTACAAACTAGAATTTGGGATTGCAGGTTTCTCCCTGGTAACTTAAAGTTATAGGGCTTTCGTAGCAGTAGATATACGCAGCGGATTAAAATGGCGCTTATTGCCAACTGATGCCCTTATTCATTCAGGCTGGGGTTGACGAAATAGCCAAACCCCGCAGAAGCCTTCTGGTGGGCGCGTAGGTGCCTTCGTACTGCTCCGAAATCCCATTATAGCTATATCCGGTCTTTTTTGTGCGATATTATGTATAATGAATGTATGTTTACAACAATTTTAGCCACAAAACTTTACATTCCCCCGCCACGGCCTAAAATTGTCTCGCGCCCCCACCTGATTGAGAAGCTCAACGCTGGTCTCTCTGCGGGTCGCAAACTGACCCTGATCTCCGCCCCGGCCGGCTTCGGCAAAACCACGCTGCTCAGCGAATGGGGCGCCAACTGCGGGAGGCTGGTTGCCTGGTTTTCGCTGGACGAAGGGGATAACGACCCTGTACGCTTTTTGATTTATCTCGTTACTGCTTTGCAGACGCTTCGACCGAATGTTGGAGAAGGGGTATTGCGAATACTCCAATCTCCGCAGCCACCGCCACCCGAATCTGTTTTAACAGCCCTGCTCAATGAAATCACCGCCATTCAGGATAATTTCATCCTGGTCATTGATGATTACCACCTTGCCGATTCCAAAGCGGTCGACAATGCTCTTACCTTTCTCCTTGAGCACCAGCCACCACAAATGCACTTGGTCATCACTACTCGTGAGGATCCCAATCTGCCTCTGGCCCGATTACGCGTTCGCGGGCAATTAACCGAACTACGCGCTGTTGATTTGCGTTTTACTCCTGACGAAGCCGCCGAATTTCTCAACCAGGTCATGGGCCTGAACCTCACTGCCGAAAATGTTGCCGCGCTGGAAGCCCGAACGGAAGGCTGGATTGCCGGGCTGCAATTAGCCGCACTTTCGCTGCAGGGACATAGAGACGTTCCCGAATTCATCCAAGCCTTCGCCGGCGATCACCGTTATATTGTGGATTATCTGGTCGAAGAGGTTTTGCAGCGCCAGCCTGAACCTGTACGAAACTTCTTACTCCAGACTGCCATTCTCGACCGCTTGAATGGCCCTCTGTGCGAGGCCGTCACCGGCCAGCCGGGAGGCAAGGCACGCCTGGAAACCTTGCAGCGCGGCAACTTCTTTCTCATTCCGTTGGATGACAAGCGTCACTGGTATCGCTATCACCATCTTTTTGCCGATGTTCTTCGTATACATTTGATGGTGGAGCAGCCCGAACAGGTCCCGGCCTTGCATCGACGGGCGAGTGAGTGGTATGCACAGAATGGTTCGCCAGCCGATGCGATCCGTCACGCGTTGGCGGGCGAGGATTTCGAGCGGGCAGCGAACTTGATCGAGCTTGCTGCGCCGGCCATGGGCAGAAATAGACAGGCGACTGCGTTGCTTGGCTGGCTCAAGTCACTTCCCAACGAGTTTCTCCGCGCCAGACCCGTCATCAGCGTGGCTTTTGCCCATTTGTTATTGGATAGCGGCGAGGTCGAGGCTGTGGATGACCGCCTGCGGGACGCCGAATGGTGGCTGGAGACGACGGCAGGCAACCGTGGGCGACCAGGCGCTCCTTCGGCTGCAATGGTTGTCGTGGACGATCAAGCCTTTCGTCGTCTCCCGGGGGCGATCGCGGTTGCCCGTGCTGGACTGGCCCTGGCGCGAGGCGATGTGGCCAGCACCGCTAAATAT
>CAITZN010000712.1 GCA_903896915.1 uncultured bacterium | reverse complement strand
TGATGGGAAATCAACCGACAAAGGTTGGCAGGGGGCTCTTCGCCAGATGCATTTCACTTCTATCCTGTTCGGCAACTGGCAGCAGCAGCAGGAAACCTTATTGTCCCTTGCCACGGATAAAGCAGAAATGAACCCCCTCTGCCTCGCCTCCCCATCTTCTGGTAATTTCTGTCTGAACGGTTCATGGTTGGGAGCTTCCGACACTTGGCAAATGCACGGAAGCGTCTCCTCTGTGCCGCTGAAGGCTTTGCAGAAAACATTAAAAAACCCTTGGCCGATTGATGGACAGGTCAACAGCACCATTGATCTTACCGGTAAACAATTCCGTGTAGTTACTGGAAAGTTGCATTGCAACGGTGCCGGGATGATCATGCAGATACCTCTAACTGACGGCACCGAGCACAGTGTGCAATGGCGAAAAGCCACACTGCGGGCCGACTATGCAAACAATCAATTACAAACAACCCTAGACAGCGAGCTTATCGATAACAGTGCCGTGCACATGGAAATAAAATTTGCCAATCTGCAACTGCCTGGGTCGGATGTGATACATACCCCGCTGAAAGGGGCTGTTCAATTGCAAATACATGACCTGAGCCCACTTGTAGCGCTGCTTACCGAACAGATGGTACAACTCTCTGGTGCGTTACGAGGACAATTCACGCTGAACGGCACGCCAGCCTCCCCTCAGATAACCGGGCAGGTGGAACTCATGAACGGCAAAGCTGAGATACCGCAACTGGGCATCACCCTGTCTCCGCTTCTTGTCACCTTGAAAGGAGATACCAACAAGATATTACTTGAAGCCTCTGCCCATTCCGGTTCAGGATATCTCCTTGCGAAAAGCAACCTGAATATAGCAAAGCTGGAATCCAGCACGAACACTGTGGTTATAACTGGTGAGGGATTCAAAGTTGCTCACCTGCCAGGCCTTGACCTCGACATCTCCCCCGAACTCCAGGTTACCGTAATGGAAAAACAGACCAACGTTCGCGGAACAGTCAGAATTCCCAGAGCTCGGATTACCTCCATTGACTTCTATAATTCAACCGTCCTTTCCAGTGACATGGTCGTGATCGACGATGAACAGGCACCTGAGCCCTTAACCTCCAGGTGGCCGCTTTTCTCGTCGGTAACATTAACAACTGGTGACGATGTACAGATTGATGCCTTCGGACTGCAAGGAACAATTAACGGCAATTTACAAGTGATTGGTCAACCTGACAAATTACAAGTCGGCAACGGTACGCTTACAGTTAAAAACGGTTCCTTCACACTGTATGGCCAACGTCTGAAAATTGATCTCGGGCGTCTTCTTTTTACAGGAGGGCCGCTGACAAATCCCGGCATTGAACTTCGCAGCGAAAATAATAAAGATAAGATAACGACAGGGGTCATTGTCGAAGGATTTCTCCAACATCCTGAAATATCCTTTTACTCCAGTCCATCCATGGAACAATCGGCAATTGTTTATCGACTGCTGGAGAATTCATCGATTGGTGGTTCAACCCGTCAAGATACAGGTTTTATAGGTAAAGCTATTACAAAAACAGGTTTAGGAGGTATGGTTCCCTACCTGCAGAACGCTAAAAAACTCTCAATGATCGACGACATCAAGCTTGAAACAGGAAAAAACTTCGATTCACTATCTCTGGTTTTCGGTAGTTGGATTACATCCGATTTCTATGTTAGTTATGGGAAGAATCTCCAGAAAGAATCCGGAAACTTCAATACCCGCTACACTCTGGGCAGAGGATTTTATTTCACAACAGAAACAGGAGATTTGCAAAGCGGTGGCGATTTAAAATATGAATTTGAGCATTAATGTGCAGTAGTGGTGCCCGGAATTCGGACAAGTTGTTAAGTGAAAACTCTATTATCAATAAAGTGCTTTGAAGGGGTGAATCAAGGAGCAGGAAATAGCAAAAGGAACTAGACGGAAACACCAGCAGGTTTCAAGGGAAAGTGTTCCGCCTCTGTTGGAAATGGACAGTCACCTCCAACAAAGAAAGCCCCATCAATCTAATGATTGATGGGGCTTTTGTATAAACCGGCGGCGACCTACTCTCCCACATAGTCTCCCATGCAGTACCATCGGCGCTGAAGAGCTTAACTTCCGTGTTCGGGATGGGAACGGGTGGGACCTCTTCGCTATGGCCACCGAAAAAAAAGCTATAAAGCTAAAATTGACAATTGAAATAGCAGGGGTAAACTTCATTTAAAAAAGGATATGGTTAAGCCTCACGGCTAATTAGTATCGGTAAGCTCCATGCATTACTGCACTTCCACACCCGACCTATCAACGTTGTCATCTCCAACGAGCCTTGAGGTACCTAATGGTACGGGATATCTTATCTTGGAGTGGGTTTCCCGCTTAGATGCTTTCAGCGGTTATCCCTGCCGAACTTAGCTACCCAGCGATGCTCTTGGCAGAACAACTGGAACACCATAGGTTCGTCCATCCCGGTCCTCTCGTACTAGGGAAAGATCTCCTCAAATATCCTGCGCCCGCAACAGATAAGGACCAAACTGTCTCACGACGTTTTAAACCCAGCTCACGTACCACTTTAATCGGCGAACAGCCGAACCCTTGGGACCTGCT
>CAITZN010000711.1 GCA_903896915.1 uncultured bacterium | reverse complement strand
TCCTCTTGCTATTCCTCCCCTCCGTGAACGGAAAGAGGATATACCGTCTCTTGCCGAGCATTTTATAGCATCTCTCCGTCAGGACCAGGGGAAGACATTGCCCGGGCTCTCCAAAGCAGCTCTTGATGTCCTTATGGCATATGACTGGCCGGGGAATGTGCGAGAATTGCGCAACCGGTTGGAGTACGCCTCGATTATCACCAATGGTGAACTGATCCAACCGAAACACCTGCTGTTGCAAAACGGTTCCTCACCTCACCCCCGTGCCGTTTCCGAAAATATTTCTCTGCACTTTGAATTCACACCTGAGGAATTCTCGTTCGATTTGGTGGTCGAACGTCTGAAAGAGTGGGCCATGCAGCAGAGCGGCAATAATAAATCGGCAGCCGCTCGTTTGCTGCAAACTTCCCGCAAGCTGTTTTATTAAGCCCTCCCCGGATTGTCCGAAAAGGGACAAGCTGTTCCGTCTCGGACAACGTTAATGTCATTCTGTAGTTCTATCTGGCTGTAAACCCATCGAATCAGTGTGTCTCACGCCTTATGGCATACATTCTGCTCCTTCTTCTTTGAATAAGGTGTATTGCCCCATATTTGTCCGTCACGGGACAAGTGTTTTTGAGAAATAAGGAGGACTACATGTCACAGAAAGCTGTTGAACTTGTAATTGGACGCTTGATCACTGACGATCAGTTTCGACAGATGGCCTGTGCATCCTTAACCGATGCCTGTTTCAAGGTTGGTCTCGAGCTGACGGCTATGGAAATTGCCCTTCTGTCCCGAATGGAAATCAAGAGTTTTGCTGACCTCTCCCGCTCCATTGATCCTGGTCTTCGCCGGGCCGGATGCAGTGTCGGAAATTGAGACATGTCATTAATTTTTAACGAAACATACAAAGGCAAGGCCCGCAGAACACTTCTTAACTGCTATGCGTTGTTGTCAAATGTTCTTCTTTCAATCTTTTCACGCCGGATTTCGATAAAATTTTATATTGTTGGCCATTTCGCCATCGCTCTGACTCTCATTCTGGTCTGCTCGGGGGTAGCTATATACTCTTTTGTCTATGAAAACATGCGGCAAAACATGATGGAAAAATTATCCACCTCGACAACATCAGTCAAGGATGTGGTCGAAAATGCTGCCAATCTATTCATTCGCAATCACCTGCAGGCCATTACAAAGGTTAATATCGATATCCTCAACGGTCTCGAACAGCAGGTCAGTAAAGGGCTCCTCACTCGAAATGAAGCTATGAAAAGAGGGAAAGAAATACTCCTTCAGCAACGTATTGGCGACCATGGGTATATCTATGCGCTATCGAGTAAAGGCGTTGTTAAGGTTCATCCTAATGCCGAGTTGATTAATCGTGATATTTCCGAATTCTGGTTTGTTAAACAGCAAATGTCCTACAAAGACGGTTGGCTGGAGTATGACTGGAAAAATCCAGGTGAGGAGCAGGCTCGACCTAAAGTTTTGCATATGGCGTATTTTGAACCCTGGGATTGGATTGTCTCGGTGTCGAGCTATCGGGAGGAGTTTAATTTTCTGGCCGATGATCTTCGTTTGGGCCTTAAATCACACGTCTTTGGCAAGACGGGTTATGCGTTTATTATCAACAGTCAGGGTAAGATTATCCTGCACCCCTGGCTCCGGGGAAACATCCACGCTATGGGGGATGTCTCTATCCAATCCGTATTCAATCGGATTCTTTCAATGAAAAATGGAGAATTCTCGTATTATTGGAAAGATCAGAATGAAGCAGAAGCAAGGAAAAAAATAGTTTTTTTTAATTATATTAAAGGGATGGATTGGGTGGTGGCCTCAACTGTCTATGAGGACGAGATTTTTCAACCATTGACGGCCCTTGGCAAAGTAATCGGCATGATAGTGATCTGCGCGTTCTTGCTGATCATACCGGTCAGCCTCTATCTTGGCACATTGATCACCCGACCTCTCTCTCGTTTAGCGCAACAGATGCGTGTTGCCAATGCAGGTGATCTCAATGTCCGCGCCGAGGTAGACGCTCTTGGCGAGATTGGTCTCCTTGGGCGACATTTCAATCACTACATTGATCGGTTGCGGCAAATGAATAATAAATTACTTGATGAAATCAACGACCGCGTTCAAGCCGAAAAACAAATGATCATTTTTCATAAGGCTTTTGAAAATGCCTTGGAAGGTATCAGTATTACCGACCCGGATGGAAACATTCTTGCCGTCAACCAGGCTTTTTTGGAGATAACCGGTTATGCGCCTGATGAAGTAATAGGGAAAAACTCACGTATTCTGAAATCAAAAAGGCATGACCGCTCCTTCTATGCCCAAATGTGGAAAACTCTTCTCAAAGAAGGACGATGGAGTGGAGAGATCTGGAATCAACGAAAAAACGGTGAAGTGTATCCGGAAATTCTGAACATCAGTTCAATCTACGACGAGAACAAGGAAGTGGCCCATTATGTGGCTGTATTCCACGATATCACCGAGATGAAACAACAGGAGGCGCGGATCGTCCATCAGGCCTACCACGATGCACTCACGGGGTTACCTAACCGGACGCTCGCCAATGACCGAATCAATGTTTCGCTTGCCCATGTCAAGCGCGGTGGAACCAAACTGGCGGTTCTCTTCCTCGATCTCGATAATTTTAAAAACGTTAACGACTGCTTGGGCCACGAGTTGGGCGATCAGCTGCTCCAGCAGGTGTCTAATCGACTTGTGTCGCTGGTGCGTGAGGAAGATACTGTTGCCCGGCTTGGCGGCGATGAATTTCTTGTTTTAGTGGCGGCTATTACTTCTGAGATGGTGGTTAACGATTTCGTTAAACGGTTGTTGCATAGTTTTACAGCACCATTCAATGTCGGCGGTTCCGAACTGTTCATCAGTGCTAGTATCGGTGTGGCTTTTTATCCTGAGGATGGCGACAACGCCGGAACCTTAACAAAAAATGCCGATATAGCCATGTATCAGGCGAAAGTGAAGGGTAAAAACACCTACTGCCTTTTCACCTCTGATTTAAGCGAGCGTATTGCCTACTTGCGGCTACTTGAGAACAATCTGCGGCAAGCAGTGATGGATAGGGAGTTTACCGTTTTCTTTCAACCGAAGATTGATCCCTTGCGAGGAGTAATAACAGGGGCAGAGGCATTGGTTCGCTGGCAAAAACAGGATGGAAGCATCGTTAATCCTGCTGACTTTATACCGCTCGCGGAAGAGACTGGTCTCATCATCCCTCTGGGAGAACAGGTTTTGGATATCTCCTGCCGGGTTATTCGAATGCTCTACGATTTGGGCCATACTCATCTTACCATTTCGGTAAATCTGTCCCCGCTCCAGTTTGTCCAGCCGAACCTGGTCGATACGATTCTTGCCATTCTTCAGAAACACAAAGTCTCCAGTGCTCAGCTCGAATTAGAGATTACGGAAAGCGCGATGATGACCGATCTGACCAAAACCGTTGATACCCTCAATCAATTGGTTGCTGCCGGTATTGCAATTTCCATCGACGATTTCGGAACCGGTTATTCCTCGCTCGCCTATCTCAAGAGATTTCCGATAAAAATCCTGAAGATTGATCGTTCTTTTATCAGGGATCTAACCAGCAATCCCAGCGATGCCCAACTTGTGGAAACCATAATCTTGATGGCCCACAACCTCGGCATCGGTGTGGTGGCCGAAGGAGTTGAAACCAAGGAGCAACTCGAATGGCTGAAGGGGCGCGGATGTGAACAAATCCAAGGATATTTCTTCAGTAAACCTCTGCCGATGGGCGCCTTTTTCGCCTATCTTCAGGAAAATGAACCTCTTTTGAAACCGGGTTTGGCCCATGCGGATAATCTGGGATAACCGGAGTCTGGTAGAGGATTGATATGTTTCAACACGTAGATATTATTACACTTGTTGATGGTTGCCTGGACAGGTTTCGAGAGGTGTTTATCCTCGAAAATATCGAGGTGGAACGGATGATACCTGTGCAGGAGGTTCGAGTGCTGGGGAATCGATTTGGTCTCGAACACGTTTTTTATAATGTAATTTTGAAGGCTGTTGATGCAATGGATGGTCGCTGTAACAAAAAAATGAAGGCAACTGTAACGCCACTGGAAGATTTGTCATCGGTTGAGGTTACCTTTTCCGACACGGGTTGGGGAGTTCGGGAGGATTTGCTGATTGAGATCTTTGCCACCTACTTCACTGACAAACGTAACGGTAACGCTTTTGGTCTCGGAATCGTCAAAGATGTCGTGGAAAATCACGGAGGCAAAGTACTCGTTGAGAGCCGACTGGGGGTTGGGTCGACGTTTATCATCCATCTTCCGGTCATGCAGATGAACTGAGTATTCTTTCCAAGAGAAATGGCCTTCTGAATGATACTAGGCGATTGTGAATATGCGGAATGGAGCGATTGAATCGGTACCATAAAGAAGGATTGTTAAGCAAATATCGGAGCGTAGTTTGCTGTCTCCGGAACCATATTTACTCACAGAATATTATGGAGTCAATATCATGAACATTCGATCAATTGGTTTTCGTCTCGTAGTCGGCGGCTGTCTGGCCGTTGCGGTACCGCTTGCGGTTGTTGGATTTCTTGCGGTCTCGAAATCTTCTTCCGCACTGACGGCAATCTCCCGGGACAATGCCGCTGCGCAGGCACAGAAACTGGCCACGGTCATCGAATCTACGTTGGACGCTCAGTCAAAAACGGCTGCTGCCCACGCGGTTGATACCAACGTCCGAATGATCGGCCAGAAAGTAAAGGAACAGGGAATTGAAGGGGCAACAGCTGATATAGCCAATCTTCGTCAACAGATGAAAGCCAAATTCAAGCAGTTGGATAGCAACTATCTCGGTATTTTCGTTACCGATGACAAAGGAGCCATGTATACCGGCGAGCTTGCCAACGGTGATGAATACAAGGGGGTTAACCTGGCGGATACGGAGTATTTTCAAAAAGTCAAAAGTACCGGCAAGGCGATTGTCAGTGACATTGTCTTTTCCAAGGTAACCGGTGATGTTATTTACGTGCTCTGTGCACCAATTCTATCCTATTCCGGTGATTTTCTCGGTGTTTTCGGTCTGTCGCTCAAGGCGCAACCGCTGCTCAGTCATGTGTCGTCAGTAAAGTCGGGAAACACAGGCTATGCCTTTATGTGTAATCAGAACGGCATCATCATCGCCCACCCTAAGAAGGAGTTGGAGATGAAGCTGGATCTCAAGACTCTTGCTGGAATGGAAGAGATATCCAAGCAGATGGTGGCCGGTAGCAAGGGCGCCCTGAATTACGTATTCAAGGATGTAGCGAAAATAGCAGGATATGCCCCTGTTCCCTTGAAAGGCTGGAGCATTGCCGTCACCCAGGATGAAGCTGAGTTTCTGACAGCAGCACATTCGATCAGAAACAGTATTCTGACAATAACTCTGATTGCGGTAGCGTCGGTTTGTGCAGTGGTCATGCTTTTTTCCCGCAGCATCACTGTCCCGCTCAATCGTGCGGTAGAGGGGTTGAAAGATATTGCTCAGGGGGAAGGTGACCTGACCATGCGTCTTCGAGTTACTTCCAGGGATGAAATCGGCGAACTCGCCCAATGGTTCAATACATTTATTGAGAAATTACAGGGGATTGTTGGGCAGATTTCCGACAATACCCGTTCCATAGATACCTCGTCTAACGAACTGTCACAAATTGCCACTGACCTTTCTATTAGTTCGGAAGATACCTCTCATCGGGCTAACAATGTCGCCACCGCTGCGGAGGAAATGACCGCCAATCTCAACAATGTTGCAGCAGCTATGGAGCAGTCAACCACCAACACCTCTATGGTGGCCAGTGCCGCCGAAGAGATGACGGCGACTATCGGCGAGATTGCGAATAATGCCGAGCGAGCTCATTCAATTTCTCTTGCCGCAGTTGAGCAAGCTGGATCTACTTCCGATAAAATGGCGGAACTTGGGAGATCGGCACAGTCCATCAGCAAGGTCACGGAGGCTATCACCGAGATCTCCGAACAGACCAATCTACTGGCGCTTAATGCCACTATTGAGGCCGCCAGGGCTGGTGAGGCGGGCAAAGGATTCGCTGTTGTAGCCAATGAAATCAAAGAATTGGCGAAACAGACGGCAGCAGCTACCCAGGATATCAAAAAACAAATTGAGGAGATGCAGGATACGACCTCGACAACGGTAAAAGAAATTAATCAGATCTCGGAAGTAATCAACAATATCAATGAGATTGTCGGCATCATCTCCACATCTGTTGGTGAGCAAAGTGCAGCGACCCAGGAGATAGCTAATAATATCGCCCAGGCCTCTCAGGGGATGGGCGAGGTCAATGAAAACGTCAATCAGAGTTCGGTAGTGGCTGCTTCTATTACCAAGGATATCACCAATGTCAACATGGCTTCAGGGGAAATATCACAAAGTAGCAAACAGGTAAAAGCCAGCGCCACCGATCTGCAGGCGTTGGCGTTACGATTGAGGACTATTGTCGACAGTTTCAAGATCTGATAACTGGTTAAGAAGGTCCCAGCGAAAGGAATTCTCTGAAAAAGAAATAATGTAACCGCTTGGAAAATACGAAGGAATATCAGCAAGTAACTCGTGGTAGATCCTTCAAGGCATAAGGGTAAGTGGCTTCAGGAACAGTCTTGCAGCGTTTGGCGGGATTCGATGGCCTTGGCCAGGGTGTGTTCGTCGGCATATTTAATATCCATGCCCATGGGAATGCCGCAGGCGAGACGACTGAGGCGAATTCCTGTACCGTGAAGCATATCGGCGAGATAGGATGCAGTGGCTTCTCCTGGGACGGTAGAGCTGGTAGCAATCAGTATTTCATCGACACTTCCGGAAGCGACTCGCTGTCGCAACTCACGGGTCTTGAGTTCATCGGGGCCTATGCCGTCCATCGGCGCGAGGACGCCATGGAGAATATGATAGGTGCCTCGGAAGGCCCCGGTTTTCTCGATGGCGATCTGGTCGCCAGGTTCTTCCACAACGCAGACCAGTCTGGGGTTACGGTTGGGGTTACCGCAGATGACGCAGGGATTTGTTTCGGAAAAGGTGAAGCACTGATGGCAGAGGTGGATGGTCTCGTGCAGTACCATCAAATCGTTAGCCAGGTTTTTGGCCTCAGCGGCTGGCCTGCGGAGCATGAAGAGCGCTAGGCGGGTTGCGGTTTTGTGGCCGATACCGGGAAGCTTGGTCAGGTCAGAGATCAGCCGTTCTAGGGCAAGCGGGATGACCTGCATTTACATGAGTCCCGGAATATTAAGGCCGCCAGTCAAGCGACCCATCTCGGACTTGCCTAGATCCTTGGCTTTGTTGAGACCATCGTTCACTGCTGCAACTATGAGGTCTTGCAGCATTTGGACGTTTTCTGACTGAACCATCGTTTTTTCGATAGTTAGCTCAAGGAGTTCGCCTTTACCATTGAGGGTGGCGATCACCATTCCAGCTCCAGCCGATCCGGTGACTTGTTTAGTGCCCAGATCATTTTGTACAGCGGCCAGTTTTTCCTGGAGCTGTTGCGCTTGTTTCATTATATCGCCCATGTTCATTGGTCCACCTCATGGAAAAGTATTACAAAAAGATCGGGAGACGTCGAGTGTCGACTGGCTTCCCATACAATCATTGTGTGATGTATGAATTAATAGGGCCGACTATTCTTTAGTGTCTATATGGTTTTCTATTGTCGCTTTGCTATCCGGGATGCTGGTTCGGGAGCGGGAACCGATGCGGATATCACCGACCTGACCGGTAAAGACGTCGAGAGCAGCTAACACTAGCGGGTCATTGGCGAGAGCCCGACGTTCCTGCTGCGGTGCTAGGCCGTTAGCCGGATCGATTGCACAGGCGCTGGAGCCGGGCACAACAAACTGAATGCTGAGGTTTTCCT
>CAITZN010000710.1 GCA_903896915.1 uncultured bacterium | reverse complement strand
TGTGGGGGCAGCACTGGCTCGCTGAAAATAAGGTGGTTCCCGGTTCGATCAAATATATCAGCGCCTCGGACAGTGTAGCCCAGTTAATACTTTCCGGTGACGTAGCCGCAGGCTTTACCTCGTTGGCAAACTTTCAAAAATTGGATCAGGGTGTGCGTGACCAGCTTCGTATTATTGCCGAGAGCAAACCCCTGGCAGGGCGTGTGTATGTGCTGAACACTCGCCGGGTGGCCATGCAGAAAGATATCGTCGCCGCTCTCTGGGGATTTGCCACGACCCCGGAGGCAACAAAATATTTTGAGACCAACAAACTTGAGGGGTATCGCGAGCTCAAGCCAAACGAGATGGAAGATATGGATATTTACGCCGATGAAACCAGGAAATTGCTAGGTGCCTTAAAATGAAACGAATGTTCCCTTGGCAGACCGTCCGGGGCCGCCTCCTTTTTCTGGCTATCGGACTCGAAGCTATAATGCTGACCGTTTTGATAACCAACAGCATACGTCTGTTGCAGAGCGCCATGTCCAACCAGGTCCAGTCTCAGGCTCAACAGTTCAGCCCGGTACTGCTAGCGGCTCTGACTGCGCCGCTAGCAGCGCGTGACTACGCCACGATGCAGGCTGTGGTCGACGAAAGCCAGACCAGTGGCGACCTGGATTATATAGTGGTCGTGGATCGCAACGGCCATCGTATCGCGGCCAACGGCTGGCCTGCAGATATACCGTTGCCGGAATCGAGCAAAGACTTGTCGCTGTTTAAGAATAAAATAGAACCTCGTTACGATGTGACTGTACCCATTGAGTTCCAGCGGCAACCCCTCGGCAAGCTGCACTTCGGCATCAACCTTTCCCAGCTTGCACAGGCTAGGAAGGAGCTGTTGCTGCAGGGTGCAGGCATAGCAGCCCTTGAGATTTTCCTTTCCTCTGTGATCTTGCTCATCCTCGGTTTTTGGCTGACCCGGCACATGACGTCACTCACAAAAGCCAGCCTGGATGTGGCTTCCGGCAACTTGTCCCCCCCTCTCCTTCCCGAAGGAAACGACGATGTCGGTAAACTGGGTGCCGCTTTTAATATCATGTCGCGAGTCATCAAAGAGCGGGTCACCGAACTGACCGCTGCCAAGGAAGAGTCAGACACCATTATCCGCAATTTTCTCGACACCCTGATCGTCGTCAGCACCGATCTGAAAGTAATCCGCGTCAACCAGGCAACCTGCGACCTTCTTGGGTTTGAAGAACAAGAACTGATCGGGAGAAGTGTTTTCAAGCTGTTCCATGATACCGAGGACTATGTGCAAGGCGTATTCGCCTTTTATGAAAGAAACCACAACCAATCGCAACTCAAGCAGCGACACGAGTTAAGAAATGTCGAACTCTGCTATCGGCATAAGGATGGCACCCGTTTGCCGATGTCATTCAATATCAGTTTGTTGCAGGATGACGACGGGGCAGTAACAGGTGTGGTTGCAGGTGCGAAGGATGTTTCCAACCTTCGTCTTGCATTGGACAAGATCGCTCTTCAGAAAGGATATATTGAGACGCTTTTTGATATCGTCCCCGAAGGTCTCCTAGCCCTCTCGACGTCGCGGGAGGTCATGATGCAGAATCGGGCATTCAAGAAGATTTTGCACACCTGGTCCGAATGCCTCGACATGACGCCGGATGAATACGCAAGCATCCTCATTGAAAAAATACTGGCAAAGCAATCCACGCACGACACCTTTACCGTCCGTTTCAGTCATAATGACACCGATGCCTATTTCAGATGCAGTTCCACGGTCATTGCCGAGCTTGAGGGTGTCGCCTCTGTCGTATCCATCGAAGACATCACCGATGAACGAAAAGCCGAGGAGGAAAGGCGGCTGTTGGCCACCGTCATTGAACAGACCGGCGATTCCGTCATCATTGGCGGAACCGATGAAGTCATCCAGTATGTCAACCCAGCTGCACTGAGAAATAGCGGTTTTAGTGAAAATGAACTGATCGGCAGTATTCCGCATATATTCAGGGATGGTTTGCTGGATGCATCGATCATTGCAGAACTTCGGAATACCGTTACCCGAGGACAGACCTGGCACGGCCATTACAAGAGTCGCAGAAAAGATGATTCGATCATAGAAGAGGACGTCACTATCTCACCGGTCCGTAACGAAGAAGGTGAATTGACCCATTACGTCGCCATTAAAAGGGACATCACTGAAAGGACCCTTTTGCAGAGACAGCTGTTACAGGCTCAGAAACTGGAAGCTATCGGCCAGTTGGCCGCTGGCATAGCCCATGAAATCAATACGCCAATGCAGTATGTGCAAAATAATGTCACTTTTTTTGAACAGGCCTTCGATGACCTAAAAACTCTGCTCATCGAAGTCGGCAAAACGGAGCGCTCCCTGCTCACCCCCGAAACATCAGCACTCCTGGCGAACATTGATCTTGATTTCCTCCTGCAGGAGATTCCAGATGGCCTTAAGGAAACCCATGACGGCATTAGTCGGGTCGTGAAGATTGTTTCGGCAATGAAGGCCTTTAGCCATCCCAGTGGCAATGAGAAAGTTGCCAGTAATCTGAACCTCGCACTGGACAGCACCATTACAGTATGTCGCAATGAATGGAAATACGTGGCTGAAATGATCACTGATTTTGATCCTGACCTGCCCATGATACCCTGCTTTCCCGACCAGTTGAACCAGGTGGTCCTCAACCTGATCATTAATGCCTCCCATGCGATTCAAGACCACAACAAATCAGATGCACAGAGTCCTTTAGGACGTATTACCATCGTCACCCGCAAAGACGACGACTGGGTTGAAATTCAGGTTAGCGATAGCGGCGGTGGCATTCCGGAAGCGATACAGCAACGTATTTTCGATCCGTTCTTCACCACCAAGGAAGTTGGCAAAGGGACAGGGCAAGGCCTTGCTATAGCTCATGATATCGTCGTTAACAAGCATGGCGGCCGGATTGAATTCACCTCGGAACCAGGACAGGGCACGACTTTCATCATCCGTTTGCCTGTACTCTCTGCGTAAGGAAAAACGCTGACATGACTAAAAAGACAATTTTATTCGTCGATGACGAACCCAATATCCTCAGCGGCTTACGACGCATGCTCTATCCTCTGCTGAAGGATTGGAATATGCTCTTTGTGGAAGATGGTGCGAAGGCTCTTGAAATCCTCGAACAATCCGATATCACCGTTCTGGTCTCCGACATGCGCATGCCCGGGATGAATGGATTTGAGCTGTTGCAAACAGTGCGCAAACGCTTTCCACGGATTATTCGCGTCATGCTGACCGGGCAACCGGACAAGGATGT
>CAITZN010000709.1 GCA_903896915.1 uncultured bacterium | reverse complement strand
GATCACTTTTTCGATTTCGGTGCTGGTGATCGGAACACTTATGTCAGCGCGATTGAGGATGATTTCGGTGCACGACATGGGTTTTTCAAATTCTTTCCAGAGTTTGAGGAGTTGGCTCGCCCGGCGCAGCGAAGGCAGGGATGGGGTTAATACGATACAGAATTCGTTAAGGTGCTCGAGAACCCAGACGCCGACCTGATCGAAAGATGAGCCAAAGTCAACGAGAATGTAGTCGTAAAAGTTTGTGGCAATGTGAATGAGTTCGCTTACGCGCTCTGGTTCGATACGAATGATTTTTTCGAACGTGGTGGGCGAGGGAATGAGGTCGAGCATGGGGCTGAGATGCTGCACCATGCTGTCGAGCAGCGACAGGTCGAGCCGCTCGGATTGACTGGAGATGTCCGCCAGATCTTGAGGGTGAATATCTCCGGTGAAGAACATGTCGAGGTCGCCAAAAGGTAAAGAGAGATCAACTGCCAGCACGCGGATGCCTGGCTCATGAGAGAGCGCAAATGCTAAGTTGGCCGCAATGAAAGAGCTGCCATCTCCCCCTTTGGAAGAGACAAATCCAAAAACCCGACCGAGTCTAATGCTGGCGGCTTTCGCTGTAAGTTGAACGCGTTTGATAACTTGTTGTATTGTGTCGGAGGCGCTGTCGACAATGACGTCGCGCACTCCGGCGCGCATAAGAGATAACAAAAGTTCGGGCTGTGGTAGTGGGTGCAAAGCCACGACATAGGCCTGAGGTAGAGAGAGGCAGAGTTTCTCTACCTCTTGTATGTAATGGGGCTCAGTGGATTCAAAGCCCACGAGAAATACGAGGTCGGGGTTTTGGGCTGTGAGTTGGCTCACCATGACACCTGCCCCGCCCACCAGTCGGACAACCTGGTGTTGACCCAATTCAAGTTGTGTATCGGGAACTTCCCATGGATTGGAAGAGTAAGTAACAATGTTCATGTGTGATTATTCGACCAGTATGGGTGGAGTGTAGGCGCCGAGTGGAAGCCCATTACCGTTGCCCGGGTTGGTGCCACCGGCGGGGACGTTCTCGAGGAATTGAACTTTAATTTTGGTGTTGGCACCATTTCCAACGGTACCAATAACATGTAAACCGGCAATCGCAACGATGGGTTTCCATGAACCACTCTCAATGCTATCGACAACGTAAACAGCAACATCTTTGTTTTCTGGTACAGAATTGTACACGGCGGCTTTGACGCCCGATGGGAGCCACGTGAGGTCACCGATGGCTAAATTGGTGGTGTTGCCTGTAGTGAAGAGATTAGTAATGTCTGGTGTACTGTGATCTTCAGTTTGAAAGGTGGTCCAGTAGCTCGACTCGACACCGAAATGGGAGTCGCCAATATCGAAAACCCAGGGCTTGCCTGTGTCGGGGTCCAGCTTGGGGCTGCGTGTAGTTGTATCCCACCAATTGGTGAACATGGCCATGTTGATGACCACGGGAAACATGCCCGTACCTGCTCCGGGTGGGGCTATCACGGCAATTGCACTGGCTTGAACGTTGCTTTGGGCAATACCAAAAATGGGGGCGAAAAAAAACTTAAAGGGCCCGCTGTTTTGGGTGCTGGAGATAGTAATAGTGACGCGGATGGCGGGGACATCTCCTGGAATGGGATTGCCGGAGTAGGGATAGATAATCTGAACGAATGAACGGGTTATGATATTCCAGAAACCATCGTCAATGGTCACATTCCTAATTTTGTTACCATTGGCAAAGTTGGATGTTGCCATCTGACTCGCCATCTGTCTTGCCGCAGTCCAGTTGTAAGGCATGTCCGTCGCAACACTGGAGGCATCGCTGAGTGAACGAGCGCCACCCAGAGCCGCAGCATCGGCCGCGTTTTGAAGTTCGACCTTGGTCAGGTTGAGGCGAGCCAGGTCAACCGCCAAGGCGCCAAAGCCTAGGAGAATAGGCAAGCACAGTGCAAACCATATGGCAACACCGCCACGCTGGACGAGCAGCAGTCTGATGATGTGGTGTGAGCTTGCCATGGTTATTCGAGCATCATGGTGGTTTTTGCAGAAATCAAAAGGCTCGAAAAAATGTAGACTCCAGTGAAATTGACGCTGGCCGAGACAGTGAGTTGGTTGTCACTTATCGGATCATCATTAAAGGTGACTGTGGGGGTCATGCCAGCCCCAAAGGAGATGAGGTTGTTCTGACAGGCATTCGTGACAGCGTCGGTGGCACTGCTCTTGATGCTGGTATTGGTCCGGTTTGCAACGTACTTGGCTCCAGAACGCGCGCCCTCTCGGGTGGCCATGGTGAGCACGGTTTTGTCGTACAGGGCTATAGAAAAAGAGATCACTCCAAAGAGGAGAGCCAGAAAAACAGGCAGGATGAGAGCAAATTCGACAAGCACACTGCCCTTTTGGGATTGTGCGTGCTTCATTGTCGGGGCCTGAAGCTTGGCACTACGAGCGCGCATGGTGGTCATTATTCCCCTGAACCTTTAAGCTTTCCGTCGATGAAAAGCTCTTTTTGAGTAGGCGGAATAAACCTGTCGGTAGGGAGCTCCGGCGCAGAGGCACTGGCTTTGACCAAGGAGGGACGAATAATAACCATGAGTTCAGTAGTTTCAGAATCCTTCTGGGTGTGTCGAAATAGCGCTCCAAGAAGGGGAATTTGACCCAGCAAGGGCACCGCCTGGATGACTTCGGTGAGATTGTCGCGCAGAAGGCCGCCAATAACAAGGTTTTCACCCTCGTTCATTTGGACTGTGGTGGAAACGGTGCTGGTTTTAAAAGCGGGCAAAGTGCTTGTGCCTTGAGCTGTGACTGGTTCAGAGACCTCGGGTGCAACCTTGAGCGAAATACGACCAGCATCCAGCACGGTGGGCGTAAATCGCAAACCCACACCATAGGTGCGTTCGACATAGTCGACTGAACCGTTGGCGCCGACGGTGGGCGTATATATTTTACCACCAACAAGGAAGTAGCCTTCCTGGCCACTCATGGCAACAATGGTGGGTTCGGCCAGGATTTTAATCAAACTGTGTTTGCGCTCGGCTTCCAGTTTTAGCTGGTTGCCAACTGTGGTGTTTGTATTGGGGTCCCAGCGGGCTTGCAGCAAGAGGTTGAGCGTTGCGTTATTGACAAACCCTGCCATGAGGCTGCCTTGGGTAGTGCCAAAGCCTTTCGTCCAGCCGAGGCCTAAACTTTCGATGTAGGATTTGGAAACTTCAGCAATGCGGACTTCAAGCCTGACTTGCTGTGGGTCGCGGACTTTGAGGAGGTTGACGATGCCAGGGATGCTGGCAGGAGCAGAACCGGGGGAAGAGGCACTATTGGCAACGTCAGATTTACCTGCAGGGGCAGCAGTGCCAGAGGAAGAGACACTATTCCCCGCACCAGGAATGCTTGCAGTTGCCGCAGAACCAAGGGCAGAGAGACTACTGGTCAGCCCAGATGCGGTTGCAGAGGCAACAGAGCCAGGAGCAGAGGCTCTATTGGTCATAGTGGATTCGGGGTTGACACCAGACAGCGTGCCACCCAAGTACGCCGTTACAAGGCGGTAGGCAGTTTCTGCAGCCAGGGCGTCAGAGACCGTGCCGGCAAGAACCAACGCTGGCCCCCAGGCGAAGATCTGAATGTCGGTCTCTTTAGGCAAGACGACTTTCAACATTACTTTTATGGGGTTGATGTTGCGGCTGACTTGCAGCGGTGTGGAGGTGAAGCTGCCTGTCCGGTCCCAGATAACAAGATTGGTCGCGCCTGGTTTTTTACCCAGCAGATAGAGCTCGGAGGGGTTAAGCATAATATAGTCAGCCACTTCGGGGTTGCCCACAGCAACACGTGTAATGGGTCGATCGAGCCGGTAGACCCTTGATTCGCCAACAGGCACAAGGTAGATCGAGGGAAAGGCCACGAGGGGCAAGGGTACGACGACGGCAAGCGCAACAAAAGCAATCATCCTGCAGGTCAAGCGCTTTAGGCATGTCAAATTCATCTGCATGTCGGTTAGGGGGTGGCTACAGGTTAGCGACTGGTACCACGGATTTCTTCTGGCCCAACGCTTTGACGCGAAGGGGTCCCATCAATACGGGCTGCCGATGCTGCTTTTACAGTCGGCGAAGAGGTGCTTGGAGCAGTGGACTTTGTATTCATAATATCAGCCAGACGTACACCCGGGGAGTTTATTACGCGGGTATCCAGTTCGTTGCGCAAGACGAGAGAAAGCACCCCGATGTTGCGGGCCAAGTCAAGTTTTTCGGATTCGAGCGGCGTAAGCTCCAAGGTTACGGCATTGACCACTTTTGGTTTACTGGGGTCTGCAGTGGTTTCCTGCGCCACAGCCAATACTTTGATGCGCGACAGCACTGTTCGCGTAAAAGGCTGTTGGTCAGCGTCTTTGCTGTTAACCAAAACATCCACATAGCTACCTGGCAGAGCAAATCCGGCAACCGCAATCACCTCGTTTACATGAACTGTAATGGCGCGCTTGCCCTCAGGGATGAGAGAGGAGAGGCCGCCTGTAGCGTTTTTCGGGGCCAATTTGCCAGGTAAAACAGGCTCACCCGGGATCATTGAGACACGGGCAATTCGACCAACCACGGTGGCGATGGTGGTTAAAGCATCTTGCGGAACGGCCGAACCGGGCCAATCGATGGTTTTGATTTGATCAGCCGTAATAGCTTTCCCCGCTTCGATAGGCTGCTCAACGATGACAACCCTGGAACCTGAAGTTTGGGGGGTACTCATCGAGCGGGCAGCGATGAAAGCCCCAACAGCCCCCAGAGTGAGTGCGATGGCGAGAACGATGACTGGAAGTTTCACTATAGCCCGATCGCGGTTGAGATAGTGGTAAAAGTAGCAGTCAAATTAGTTCCAACAAGCGTAATAGCTGTAATTGCAACAACAGCAACCAACGCAGCAATTAAGGCGTACTCAATCATGGTTACACCTTTTTGTGATTTGATGGAGAAGATTCTGTTCATAATAGCTTCACCTCACAATTATTTTTTCCTCCTGCAACACCCCTTTTAGCAATGCGCTTTATAAAAAACAATGACACAAGCTTGTTGGTGATAGTAGAAAAGAATCACTCAAATCACCTCCGACAACAGCAGGAACTCGCCATCGCCCCCAAAGAGAGTGCGATGACAAGAGGGAAGAGTGTTTGTTTTTCTATAGTTTGCCAGCGATAGTGTTAAACGTAGTGGTCAAATTAGTTCCAACAAGCGTAATAGCTGTAATCGCAACAACAGCAACCAAAGCAGCAATCAAGGCGTACTCAATCATGGTTACACCTTTTTGTGATTTGATGGAGATGAACTTGCTCAAAGCAGCAATCAAGGCGTACTCCATCATGGTTAGGCCTTTTTGTGATTCGGCGAATATCTTGTTTAGCATGGTTGAGCCTCTCAATTTTTTTTTCTTACGTTGATTAAAAAACTACATACAGAGACAGCAAAACATTTTTTGTGCATAAATAAAACCAATTGTTCCAGAGTTACATGCTTCAGACTTCCTAACTGCACTTTCTGCAATACTCCTTTGTTATTTAGTTCAATTAGCGTGCCATGAAATCGATAAGAACGTTTAGTCCATTTTCTCTTATTTATAAAAGATGTTAAGAGATAGCTATTGCTGTGTGTATTATTCTTTTAGGTTAAATTGATAACCAGTGTGCGCACAGACGTGCGATTTTACGTGTGAGAGATCACTACAGTTCTCTTTCAATTTATTGATCGGCATACAAGCCCCGCTGCGCTCAGTCACAGCTGAATCTTTATTTAATTATCGATTACTCACACAAAAAAAAGCAGCCATGGAGAGTCTCCATAAATCCGAATTATTCACGATCCATACCTCCACTCTTAATCTGCAAATATCGCGCCATTGCTGTCGATTGCCTCCCATGCGCAGAAAAACTACCCGGTGAGCTACATCTGGGCATCCATGTCGGCCAGCAACTTCTTGAGAATCTGAATGTGGTCTTAATAAGAAAAGTTATTACAGCCTTTCTGTAAAACAGTACTAAAGGCGCCTCTTGAATAAGGGCAAGTCAATCAAAGAAAAGCCCTTGGTTTTGAGCTCTAAGATTCTCAAATCAGAATTTGAAGGTCAAGACTTCACTGCACAAAATCTGACACAAAGAAAAAGTTGAGAATAGGCGACAGAGTATGGAGGGTGGAAAAACGCAAATTAATCTCTTATTCGGCATGACCCAAGTATATTGATATAGTCGTCCGTCCAGGGTGCCATATCTTTTAGGCCATCCGCATTCCCGAGGGCTGTCCAGCCTCTATCAATCAATGGGCGAAGCCTCGTAGAGTCAACAGCCAAAGCTACCCACTGTCCTTCTAAATATGGGGCCTTTACATTGCTTTTCTTTCCCGGGTCATTCATTGCACCGAAAAGGCCCAGCGAAGAGGCCGTGGATTTGAGGACAGGTCGCAGGTCATAATATCGGTTGGAAATATGGAAGAGAATGATACCTTTATCACCTAATCTGTCAAGATAGACACTAATAGCTTCTTTGGTCAGGAGGTGGGTCGGGATACCATCCCCGGTGAACGCATCCATGGTAATAATATCATATTTCATCGTATCCGATTTCCGGGCTTGCATTGACAGCCGGCCATCGCCCTCTATTACACGCATGCTGCCCTTGCACTCCTTAAGATAGGTGAACCATTCGCGGGCAATCTTTTCGTTGTCAGGGTCTATTTCATAATACACGAGCAGATCACCTTTCCGGGCATACGAACTTATCGATCCTGAGCCGAGACCTATTACAGCCATCCGGCGAGGAGATGGTACGAGTTCAAATACCTCATATATAGGCCCTCCCCGATAATAATAGGAGGTAGGCTCTAAGCGCATCGATGGGTCGAGAAATTGGGAGCCGTGCAAAGTGTTCCCGTGAACAAGCTGCCGAACTGCCATTGAGCTTTTTTCCAAAGACTGATCAACTATGCGGTAAGTCCCATAAAAGTTTCGGTGCCGAAATTTTGTCGATTTGTTGACGGAAGATGTGATCCATCCCACAATCGGAAAAACTAAAATTCCTATTACAAACATACGGGTCCACGCAACAAGGCGTGAGGAGTCAGGCCAGAAGTTAGTAAAGGCCTTATCACGTTGCCGCCAGAAAAGGGCAGCAAAGAGAATCAATGCGAGGGGGTATTCGAAGAGCCCATGAAATACATAGGGTGCCAGAAGGCTGACGAATACACCGCCTATCCAACCTCCGAACGCCGAAGAGAGATAAAATTGTGTAAGATGGCTTCCGGGAGGACGCAACTCATAGAGTGTTCCGTGAGCAACAATGCAGATCGCAAAAAAAATACATAACTGAACAAAGAGCACAGGCCACATCGCAAGTCCTAATAGATACAATGCAAACGCTGCCAGCAAGAGTTCCATCCAGAATATTTTCAGAAATCCTGGCACTCCTCCGTGAGTGCGAAATGTCACGATGAAACTTCCAAGATAAAGCGCAAGAGGGATAACCCATACGAAGGGGAAGGAGCCTACTTCCTGTGTCAGGTAGTTGGTTGTCGCCATAAGAAAAGCAGAAGGAAGAGCGCTAAGCCAGATCCATTGCAAGGACACAGTATGCATTAGCGGTTTTGGCGTTACTGCGTCACTGGTTGTTTTCGTGGGTTTCCTGTATTCCTTGTCTGGACTTATTTTCAGCCAGGTGAGCAGGACGAAAAACACATAGACGATATAAGCCCAGGACCATACGAGCCTCTGGAGCTGGAGCCCAGAGAGGGGTTCAATCAAAAAAGCATATCCAAGAAGCGCAATGAGTGAACCTCCGTTTGAAGCGGCATAGAGTGGATAGGGTTCTCTAGTTCGACCCACCTGAGAATTGGCTATCCATACCTGAGCAACCACTGCTGTGGTTGAAAGTGCAACAAACGGGAGCGCCACATTGAAGACCAGAGTCATGAGAACGGCGAGAAGAGGTTTGGCTGGATTTGCGATCGCACCGATCCGCAGAGGGAGGCTTATCAGAGGAATAAGCAGGAAAATCAGATGCCAGGCTCCCAGTTTCCGAACGAGAAGATGTGCGTAGAGATACCCAAGCAGAAGCATGGCCTGAAAGAACATGAGACAGGTCAGCCACACATGAGCTGCACCGCCAAAATAGGGTGTTAACAGTCTACCGACAAGTGGCTCCATGCTGAAAAGAAGTACAGCCCCAAGGAAGACCATGAAGATGAGCAATGTAATAGCCAACTTTTTGGTAGGTGCGTCATTTCTATTCTTAGAATCTGTCATGAAGCAACCTTAACCTTGACTAACCACCTAACTTATTTCTTAATAGTAGATTAGCTTAACCTTTCACACTACCACCGGCTTCGCACTCACCGGGATCATAAGCAGTGAACTTACCCGACCTTCTTTACCTAAAAAAGGGAATGGAACCTGGAAGTTGTGATTCCATTTTCAGGTTTACTAAATCAGAGTACGGCTAAGCTAATTTATCGGGCCGCCTCGTTTCCATCTCTTCTTCTATGTAGAGCAAGTTCAAGATGCGAATAGATAAACAGGCTTTAGGCGTATCATGTATATAATAGCACTAATTTTAGAGCCACATGCAAGAATATATATATATCCATATAGAATAGAAATGAAGGCTCGGCAACTCATCAAAATAAATCCTTTTCCACATGACTGGGATGAGCGAGTAAGAGGCTGGAGGGGGGAAGGGTTGGCAGTGGGCGGTTGGCAGTTGAAGCTCTTGAATGCTGAGCGTTGCTGACTGCCAACTGCCTACTGATGTCTGCCCACTGATTTAGTGGAGTTTCAGGCCGAAGAGGGCTGATCCGTATTTTGCGAAGTCTGCCAGGGGCTGGAAGAAGAGGCCGAAGTAGATAGTCAGGAACATGAGGACGGCCATGAGGATATTTGGAATCAGGCCGGGGTTCATGTTTTTTTCTTCTGACGAAGGTGACTCACGAAGGTACATGTTGAGAGGAATCAGCATATAGTAGTAGAGAGAGATCACACTGGTCATGATGCCGATGAGGGCAAGCCAGAGGTAGAGTGAACCTTTGGAAAGCAGTGCGGAGAATATCATCAGTTTGCCGATGAAACCGAAAGTCGGCGGAAGACCTACCAGTGAGATAAGAAATACTGTCAGGGCTGCTCCTGCAAGCGGCATTCTTTTACCAAGGCCGCGATAGTCTTCGAGATTTTCGCTGCCGGTTTTGTTGGCTATCTGAATGACAACATAGAATGCTCCGAAGTTCATGAGAAAGTAGGAGAGCAGGTAGAGGAGTGTTGCCTGAGTACCGAACGCATCCATGACAATGATGCCGAGCAGCAGGTAGCCTGCATGGGCAATGGATGAGTATGCGAGCAGTCGTTTGACGTTTTTCTGCCAGAGCGCTACGACATTGCCGTAGATCATGGATGCAACTGAGAGAATAACGAGGAGCGAAACCCAGTTGAGGCCAAGAATATCCTCATATACAGGTCCACCATGCGGGACAGCCAGGTAGAAAAAGCGCATGAGAAGAGCAAAACCAGCAGCTTTTGATGCTACGGAAAGATAGGCTGTGATAGGAGTAGGTGCTCCTTCGTAGACATCTGGTGCCCAGAAATGAAACGGGACAGCGCCGATTTTATAACCGAAACCTGCAAGAATAAGAAGTGTTGCAAGAATCATCAACACTGGGTCGTAGCCATGCAGGGAGAGGGCGGAAGAGATGTTGATGAGATTAGTCTCTCCAGTCAGTCCGTAGATAAGCGAAAAGCCGTAAACCATAAGGCCGGAGGATACAGCTCCGTAGACAAGATATTTAAGCGCAGCTTCAGATGAACGGGGGTTGCGTTTGAAATAGCCGGTAAGAATGAAGGCTGAGAAACTGACCAGCTCCATGGAGAGGAAAATCATGATCATGTCGGATGATGATGCCATCATAATCATACCGATGACCATTGAGACTATAAGCGCATAGTATTCGCCCATACTTTTCACTTCGCTCTCAAACTGGTCGTCAGCCATCGTTATGATGACAGCCAGCATTCCGGAGAGAACAAAGAAGTATTTAAAGAAGATGGCAAATACAACGAGCACGTACATCCCGAAGAAGATCTCACCGGCAGGCATGAACTGCTGCCTGAAGAAGAAGTATATGCAGCCACCCAGACCGAGAAGGGTTGACATGGATAGCAGAATGAT
>CAITZN010000708.1 GCA_903896915.1 uncultured bacterium | reverse complement strand
ACCACTGACAGCCAATATGCCTACACAGACTATTCACCTATATTGAACAAGAGGAACACATGGGAAAAATCGTATCGCTGAACATCAGCCGGGAAAAAGGCGTCAACAAGGAACCGGTGGAGAGCGTGGAAGTGAAGGTTGATCATGGCATTGTCGGTGACGCGCATGCCGGTGACTGGCACCGGCAAATTAGCCTGCTGGCCGAAGAGTCCATCGATTTTATGCGGGCCAAAGGGTTGGAACTGACCCCAGGTGCTTTTGCCGAAAATATCACCACCGAGGGGATCGACCTGGCCCATTTACCGATCGGCACCCGGATGGGCAGCGGCGAAGTGGTGCTCGAGGTGACCCAGATCGGCAAAAAATGCCACCACGGCTGCGCCATTTTCAAACAAGTCGGCGACTGCATCATGCCGCGCGAAGGTATTTTCACCAAGGTGATTGTGCCCGGAATCCTCCGCCAGGGCGACAGTTTGGACATTCTGCCTTGAGCAGTCCCAAGGGCTGTCGACGCTGCGGATCCTGCTGCCAGCAGGGTGGCCCGGCCCTGCACGGTGGGGATCTCGCGCTTATCCGTTCCGGCCAGTTGCGCCTGGACCATCTGGTGACCGTTAACCTGGGTGAACTCGCCTTCCAGCCGCTGGCCACGACTGCCACCACAGTTGCCCATGAATTTCTCAAACTCCAGGGAAAAGACGGCACCTGGTGCTGCACCTTTTATGACGAAAGCGCAGGGGGTTGCCTGCGATATGAGCATCGCCCCCTGGCCTGCGGCCTACTCGACTGCACAGACACCGGACCGTTGCTGGACATAACCGGAAAGGACCTCCTGACCCGATTTGACTGCATTGATCACGACGATCCGATCCTGGCGGTAATCCTCAATCATCAGGAACATAATCCGTGTCGCGACATCCAGACGGTCAGCGATGATTTTGTGCAGATTTATGGACGCGCCGAGCTTCTGGCCGGTCTGTTAGAAGATGTCAACATCGACTTGGCCTTCCGCTCCCGCACCGCCAACACCTTTCACCTTTCCGTGGCTCTGGAACTCTTTTACTTCGGACGGCCGCTCTTCCAACTGCTTCTGCCGCTCGGTATCCAACCCGTCAACACCAACGACGGGCTCCGCCTCAACTACCAATTCCAGTAAACCGATTCCGACGGCAACCGGCCTGAGGCCTGCCTACGCCACCACGATGTCCGGCATCAGAGGAGAGAGCAATCAATTGACTGAACAGGCAAAAGTTTATAAAGTGCCGCAGTTTTGGTCACCCTTCCCTTCTTCTCCCTTGAGGCACCCGCTATGAATACTCCAGATATCCAGAATCTCCTTGCCCAGTTTGATCGGTTAAGCGGCACCTATATGCGGGCTGAGGTGGAAGAGGCGGTGACACTGCAGGAGACGATTACCCCGCACCTGCTCCGCATCCTCAAAGATGTCGGCGAAAACCCGTTGCGTTACTCCCTCGAGGGGGGCAACGCCCACGTCTATGCAGCCTTGCTCCTGTCCCATTTCCGCGAACCGACCGCCCACCTGCTCTTCATCCGGGCCTTCAGCATTACCGAGGAACAGTTGATGGACCTCTGGGGCGACATGACCACCGAAACCCTGCCCACCCTGCTCTTCCAGACCTGCGCCGGATCGATTACGGCTATCAAGGAGTTAATCGTCAACCGTGAGGTTGATCAGTATGTGCGCTGTGCAGCCATGGAGGCCCTGTCATATGTGGTGGCCTTCGATCCTTTGCAGCGAGACGAGGTGGTTGAGTTTTTCCAAGGGCTTTTTACGGGAAAGGAGGCGGATTCCGATTCGTATTTTTGGGGGAATTTGACGGCAACCCTCTGTGACCTACACCCCGAAGAATCTATGGAAATCATCCGCAAGGCCTTTGCCGACGGGGTTATCCGCCCAGGGTTTATCGGATTGGCCGATGTTGAACAGGCCTGCGCGAGGAACAAGGAAGAGGCTATGACCTCCCTGCAGGCATGGGTGACGGCACGCATGCCCGCCGACATTCACGCTTACATCTCCTGGTTTGCTGAGTTTAATCAAGATGAGGTGTTCACCCCGCCGCCTGCATCGTCACCGACCAACCAGAAGGGCAAGACGGCCAAAACGAACAAAGCCGGCAGCACGAAAAACAAGACTGCCAAAAAGGCGAAAAAGAAGAACCGGAAATAGACCCCTTCATTACCCATCGTTGCCATGCACCACATGGGAACGAGAGAAGCAGAGGCCTGAAAAATCAGGCGCCCTACTCTTTCAACACGACCAGCAGGCTGCCGTCACGCACCTGGATAGAGGCGACCCCTTCGGCAAAGGCGCTCCAAAAGCCGGGGTCAGATCCAAACTCCTGGATGAGGTCGATGTTCTTCAAGCCGCCCAGCCAGGCATTGGGCAGCGGCACACCCATTACCGAAATGCCGCGAAGGATGACCACAGGTCGACTGTTGCGGAAGGCGAGTTCGGCTCCTGCCTTGACCTTGAGGACCTTGCCGCCCATGATGGGAAAATCTGGGTCTATCGGAATCAGCAGCTTGACACTGACCAGGTCACTGGAGAAATGCACCACCATTCTGCTGGCCAGATCGGTGTTCTGGGCAATCATGCCATTGATCTCCCGCTCGCTCAGACGAATTTCGCGCGAGGCCCCCTTTTCGCTGTAGGCTTCGGGCTTGAGATCCTCCGGTGTGGGCCCTTCCTGTTGCCGACCGGGAGCGACACGGTACGAGCGGCCGCCCATCTGGTCGAATTGAGCCAGCTTGCGTTCCAGTTGCAGCGCTTCCGAGGGACTGAGTACTACCGGATTAAACGGGCTGGGAAAGAGCCAGCTTTTAATGATGAGTAGGGTGATCACCACGGTGATCGCCATCGCCCCCACCACGATGCCGGTTATTTGGAGCTTTGAGAGTCCAGACGATTGCTTGTTCTGCTGTTCCATGGCTTTTCTCCTCTGCGCTGGAATCTGTTTCTTTTTTATACGGCACGGCACTGGAACTGTCAAATAGCACGCAAATCGAACTGGCCGAGGACCACTCGGCCAGTAGAGTTCCATGGCACCACCTCTGCCTGCTTGCAACCAGCAAAAAACCACAAATCAACAAAACATCAGCAGGTTGACTGCCGCAACGCATTATTGACTTGCACCCCCTTCCGATCTCCTGTATTGCATCAGCAATCTTGCAAACAATCACTTTGATGAAACGATGGAGCGCAACGGATCGCGATGAACGGATATCTTGTTTTAATTCTCGGCATTCTCCTCCTGGGCTACCTGCTAGAGCTGGTAGTGGCCCTGCTCAACCTCCGTTCGCTGACCCCACAGCTCCCCGAAGAGTTTAGCGGCGTCTACGATCCCCAGCAGTATGCTCGCTCCCAAGAGTATACACGGGTAACCACCCGGTTTTCGCTGGTGGAAAGCACGGTAAGCATTGTCCTTACCATGTTCTTCATCCTGGCCGGTGGCTTCAACCTGATTGATGTCGCCGCCCGCAGTTTCGGCCTCGCCTCCATCCCAACCGGATTGCTGTTCACCGGAATGCTTGGCCTGCTCTCGACCTGCATCAATTTGCCTTTTTCAATCTACTCCACCTTTGGCATCGAACAGCGGTTCGGCTTCAACACCACCACCGTGAAGACCTTCATTCTTGATGGACTCAAAGCACTGCTGCTGGCCGTGCTGCTCGGCGGGCCCCTGCTCGCCGCCATCCTCTGGTTTTTCGAGACCTGCGGCACTATTGCCTGGCTCTATTGCTGGATAGCAGCGGTGGCTTTCATCCTGGTAATCCAGTTTCTTGCCCCGGTGCTGATCATGCCGCTGTTCAATAAATTTATCCCCCTGGCCGAGGGCGAACTGAAAGAGGCCATCACCCGCTATGCGACAAGGCAACAATTCGCCATGCAGGGAATCTACACCATGGACGGCTCCAAGCGTTCGACCCGGGTCAATGCCTTTTTCACCGGGTTTGGCCGCTTCCGCCGCATCGTCTTTTTCGATACCCTGGTGGACAAGCTTTCCACGAGCGAAATCGTCGCCGTGCTCGCCCATGAGATGGGTCACTACAAACTGAAACACATCTTCAGTATGATGGTGCTCTCCATCCTGCAGATGGGGCTTATGTTTTTCATTCTGTCGCTCTTCCTCGGCAATCAGGGTCTGTTCAACGCCTTTGGCATGGAACATCTGTCCGTGTATGCGGGACTGGTGTTTTTCGGCTTTCTCTATACCCCGCTCTCCACCCTGATCAGCATCGGGTTCAACGCCTTGTCCCGGCGCAACGAATACCAGGCCGACCGTTATGCCGCAGAAAGTGGAGGCGAGGGCGAGGCTCTGATCAGCGGTTTGAAAAAACTGAGTGTCAGCAACCTCTCCAACCTTACCCCGCACCCGCTCAATGTCTGGATCAACCACAGCCATCCACCGGTGCTGGCGCGGATTCAGGCGCTCCGGAGCCTCCCCGCCCGGACGCTGGGAGGCTGACCCTTTGGAGCGGATCAACAGCCAATTGCACGAAAGCTGGCTCTGTCAGCTAACACGGGAATACAACGACATCTGCTACCAGTACAGGGTCCGCCTGATCCCCCCGATCCTGACTATCAATAGCAATAAAAAACAGCTGGGCTGCTGGGCTGCTGCTGACCGACGTTTAAGTCTCAGCCATTTCCTGATCAGCAACCATCCGTGGTCCCTGACCCTGCAAGTGCTCAAGCATGAAATGGCCCATCAGATCGTCAGCGAGATCTATAGCCAGGACGATACCAGCCATGGCCCGCTCTT
>CAITZN010000707.1 GCA_903896915.1 uncultured bacterium | reverse complement strand
TATCTATCTCTATCCATGGGCGGTGAGCTACGACCGACTTGGCCTTTTTGCCCTGGTTGAGATGCTGCTTTTCATCGGTCTGCTGCTGGTCGGCTATGTCTATGCCTGGAAAAAGGGGGTGCTGCAATGGGAGAAATAATCGCGCCGGTGGTCAGCCTGGAAGAGGGGGTTCGCCTGATCCCAGGGGCCAACGCGATCTTGGGACCGCTCAATAAACTGGTCAACTGGGGCAGGGCCGGATCCATCTGGCCGGTCACTTTTGGTTTAGCCTGCTGCGCCATTGAGATGATGGATGCCGGAGCCTCGACCAACGATCTCGATCGGTTCGGCATCCTCTTTCGCGCCAGTCCCCGCCAGGCCGACTGCATGGTAGTTGCCGGCACCCTGAGTAAGAAAATGGCCCCGGTTTTGCGCCGGGTCTACGACCAGATGCCCGAACCCCGCTATGTCCTGGCCATGGGCAGTTGCGCCTGCAGCGGCGGTATTTTCGACACCTACGCCGTCACTCAAGGGGTCGATCAGATTATTCCGGTGGATGTTTACGTACCCGGTTGTCCACCCCGGCCCGAAGCCCTGATGGAAGGATTCATCAAGTTACAGGAAAAGATCAGCAAGGAGCAGTTCCGATGGAGTCAATGGCGATAGCCGATTGCCTGCGGGAGCAGTTTCCCGAAGAGATCCTGCAGACGCAAACCTTTCAAGGACAGACCGCGGTGATCATCCGTCCCGGCCGGGTGGTTGACATCCTGCGCTGGCTGCGCGATGCCGAAGCGGTTCGCATGAACCACCTGCGCTCGCTCTGCGGGGTAGACAATGCCAGGCGGAAGGATCCGAACTTAAGCCGGTTCGAGGTGGTCTATCATCTTACTTCCATCCCCTTGCGTCATGAGATTCGCATCCGTGCTCAGGTTGCCGAGGAACAACCCTGCATCGATTCCGTGGTATGCTTGTGGTCAGGAGCCAATTGGCTGGAACGGGAAACCTATGACCTGATGGGCATCCGCTTCAATAATCATCCCGATCTGCGCCGGATCCTGCTGCCTGAAGACTGGCAGGGCCATCCTCTGCGCAAGGAATATCCACTCAAGGGCCGTGAAGAATGGGCTGGGATGACCGATCTGTTGAATAGGGTCAAGGAATTGGATCAATTCGGCTTTAACCCTAAAGCTGACGCATCCGGACAATTCGGTCCCAACCCGGAGAAACAGCCATGACCTCACCTCTTAAACAAACCCTGGAGTGTCCGGTTGCCGATGGTGAGGGCGAACGCTATTCCCTGCGCATGGGGCCTCAGCATCCCGCGACCCATGGTGTTTTGCGGGTTGACCTTGAACTTGACGGCGAAACCATCGTCGAATGCACGCCTCAGGTAGGCTACCTGCATCGGGGTTTTGAAAAGTTGGCGGAAAACCGCACCTACAGCCAGGCGCTGATTCTTACCGATCGGCTCGATTACATTGCGGCAATGGCTAATAATGTCGGTTATTGTTTGGCAGTGGAGCGACTGCTCGCTATTTCAGTACCGCAGCGCGCTCAATACATCCGCACCATCGTATGCGAGATGTCGCGCCTGGCCTCGCATCTCCTGTGGCTCGCCACCCATGCCCTGGACATCGGGGCCATGACTGTTTTCCTCTACTGCTTCCGCGAACGCGAGATACTGCTCGATCTATTCGAAGAGCTATGCGGCGCCCGGCTCACCTTCTCCTATCCCAGGATAGGGGGGGTGCGTCAGGATGTTACCACAGCCTTTGTCGACGAACTCCAGCGCTTTCTCCAACTTTTCCCGTCCAAGGTTGCCGAATACGAGACACTGATCGACACCAACCGCATCTGGCTCAAGCGCACCGTTGGCGTAGGGGTGGTTTCGGGCGACGAGGCTTTGGCGCTGGGGTTGACCGGTGCCTGTCTACGCGGCTCAGGCGTTGATTACGACCTGCGCAAACACCAGCCGTATGATGCCTACGATCAAGTGGAATTTGAGGTGCCGATCGGCAGCGACGGCGACATCTACGCTCGGTATCGATGCCGTATGGAAGAGATGCACCAGTCGGTGCGCATCATTCAGCAGTGCCTCGATCAACTGCCTCCCGGTCCGATTATCGGTCCCGATGCACCGGATCTGATTATGCCCAACAAGGCCCCGGCCCGGATGGAAGCGGGCACTAACCGCTACGGCACCGGCCTGATCCGTCTGATCCGGGACCGCAGTTGCTATCTTGATGGAGAAATATACGTGGCCACCGAGGTCCCTAAAGGCGAGCTGGGCTTCTACTTCATCTCCGATGGCAGCAGCCGCCCCTACCGGATGCATATCCGGTCCCCCTCGTTTATTCATATCGGGGCCTTGGCAGCCATCGCCAGAGGGGAGATGGTCGCCGATCTTATCGCCAATATCGGCAGCCTGGATGTGGTCCTGGGGGAATGTGATCGATGAAACCCATGCCCCCGCTGTTTGGAAACTGAGGATTGCCATGCACATAATCATCCTGTTCATCGAGATTCTGGCGCTGTTTGCCTTGGTCATGCTCCATGTGGCCTATGCGACTTATTTCGAACGAAAGATCATCGGTCACATGCAGGTGCGTCTGGGCCCGATGCGGGTAGGTTGGCACGGACTGCTCCAGCCTATTGCTGACGGCGTTAAAAGCTTTTTTAAGGAAGATATTATTCCTGCCGGCGCCGACCGACCGACCTTTGTCGCAGCCCCTATCATCTGTCTGGTGGCGATGCTGACTTCGCTCGCTGTGCTGCCTTTTGCCAAGGGCTGGGTCCTGGCCGACATCAATATCGGTCTGCTGTTTATCTTTGCCATGAGTTCGCTCGCCAGTTACGGCGTGGTATTGGCTGGATGGGCTTCGAATTCGAAATTCAGTTTTCTTGGCGGCATGCGCTCCATGGCCCAGGTTATCAGCTATGAGATTGCCATGGGTTTAAGCCTGGTGGGGGTGATGCTGTTGTCCGGCTCCCTCAACCTCAGCAAAATCGTCGAAGCTCAGGGGGACTCGTTTCTCGGTATGTACCTTATGCCGCAGTGTCTCGGTTTTTTTGTCTTTTTCATTGCCATGCTGGCCGAGACTAACCGGGTGCCCTTTGACCTACCCGAAGCCGAAACCGAGCTGG
>CAITZN010000706.1 GCA_903896915.1 uncultured bacterium | reverse complement strand
GATCAGCATCCACAGGGCCATCCGCGTCAAACCCTCAGCTTGACCAGGACCGATAAACCGGTCAATAGCCACGCCCATGAGGTATGGGGCTATTAGGCCGAACAGTGTATAGACGATTACACTCGCAAAGACCAGGGCCAGAGTCAGGCGGTAGGGACGTAGATAGGGGAGCAGACGCAGCAGAGCATGCTTCGGATTATTCGCCTTCTCAATCCTGCCGACCGCTCCGGGCCGTCGTGGTTGCAACGTCTCGCGTAGCCCTACATTGGCTTGTTCCGGGGCAGTGCTCATAGCTGTTCGCCCATACCCTTTTCCAGGTCGTCTTCCAGGCCATTGCCCAACTGAGAGGCGTAAATTTCCTGGTAGATCGGACAACCAGCCAGCAGTTGGTCGTGCGTTCCCTGGCTGACGATGCGTCCCTTCTCCAAGATGACGATCGAATCAGCGTTCAACACCGTACTGACCCGCTGGGCGACTACCAGGCGTGTGTGCTTGAACGGTAGTTGCTCTAAGGCCTCCTGAATGCGGGTCTCAGTCTCGACGTCGACAGCGCTGGTACTGTCATCAAGAATCAGGATGCGTGGCCGAGTCAGGAGAGCACGAGCGATGGCCAGACGTTGTTTCTGTCCGCCGGAGAGATTTATGCCACGCTCTTCAATTCGGGTCTCGTATCCCTGCGGCAGCTTACAGATAAAGTCATGGGCTTGAGCCGCTTGAGCAGCGGCTCTGATCTCGGTCTCATTCGCTGTCGGTGCACCGTATCGAATATTATCAGCGACGCTGCCAGAGAAAAGGATGGTCTCCTGCGGCACCACGGCAATCAGCGAACGCAGTGCCTTCTGTTGCAGTTGTCGGATATCGATACCGTTGCAGAGAATCCGGCCGCCTGTCACTTCGTAAAACCGGGGCACTAGATTAACCAAGGTCGATTTACCAGCACCCGTGGCGCCTAGAATGGCAATCGTCTTGCCTGGTTCAGCTACCAGATCAATATCCTGCAAAATCCACTCGCACCCTACCTCACTGCCACCTCCCACCCCATCATATCGAAAAGCAACCCGTTCAAACTTGATTTGTACCAGCTTATCGGCTAGTCCGGCTTGGGTCAGGGACAGGGCATCGCTATGATCAACCACATCTGCAGGCATCGTCAAGAGATCGTTCAGTCGTTTCGCCGAAGCGATTCCACCTGCCCAGGCATTGGAAAGCATGGTCATCATGGCCAATGGCGTTAGCGTTGTAAGCAAATAATTTGTAAAGGCGACAATCTGGCCGACAGTCATCGCGCCCTTGGATACCTCCATCCCCCCGGACCAGATCACTACCACCATGCCGGTATTGACACAGAGGGTTAAGAGCGGCGACATTCCAGACATAAACCGCAGTATTTTGACCGAATGGTTGGTAAAATCGGTATTGGCGGCCGCAAATCGCTCGCCCTCATGATCCGCACGGACAAAGGCCTTTATCAGACGGACCCCCGCCACGTTCTCCTGGAGCACGGTATTCAAACGGTCAAACTTCTGCTGCACCAGGAGAAACAGCGGCTCCATTTTGACAATGAAAAAGGCGATTACTCCGAGGGTGAGCAGGATAAGCGGCAACAGGACAAGCGCCAGGGAGGGACTGGTCTTAACCATCAGTATCAGGCTACCGAGCATGAGCAGAGGGGCGCGGGTACCGATACGCAGTGAAATATTGACAATCCGCTGGATGGCTGCGGTATCACTGGAAAGGCGAACCATGAGGCCGCCGGTTTTCATCCGGTCGAGGTTACCGAAGGAAAGTCTTTGGATTTTGAGAAAGACACTCTCCCTCAGGTCTCTAGCCACGCTTTCGCCAACCTTAACTGAGAGAATATTGTTCACGACCGCCATCCCCATGCTGAGCAAGGAAATTAGCACCATCAGGAGGCCGGTATGAAGCACGACATCCTGATTTTTCGCCTTGATTCCTTGATCTATGATCCGCTGGATCAGACGAGGAATGGAAAGGTCTAGAATCACCAGAATGAGCAAGCAGACCAGAGCTAGGAGTGCAGGTTTCCAGTAGGGTTTGAGAAAGGGGATAAACTGTTGCAATGGGTGAATAGGACGTGTCATTCTTTGACTGCTCTGAAAATAGGAGGGGATATGGCCTCGCTGAAAGCCTGAGGCGTCTCAAATGAAGAAACGGGGATGAGGCAACTAGAGAACGGCTCATCCCCCATGATTGTCTTTCGGCGACCGCCGAAACTTTAAACTTCTCAGGAGCCCCCGCATCCTAGGTCACTTGACCATTTCCCACAACCACCGGAACCTTTCGCTGGCCCTGGCTGTGCTTCAGCATTTCTTCCATCCTGCTGGGGTCAAGCTTCACGTCATAATAAGCATGCTCCGGATTCTTCACCACCATCATTAGGCTTATTCGCCACCTACCTACTTCTAATCGCAGATCTCCACGCCTGCTGGCCCGACCGCGTTCCCCCACCCAATGCAGACAGACTATTCCTGATTGCGGTCGAACAATTTTTAATTCCCATGTGATATAATGGAAAAATCACATAAGGAAATTACCGACAGCCTGGATAAAAGCATCCGGCTGTTCCGTATGAATAGAGTGAGCAGCCTGCTCAATCTCTACGAGGTGGGCACCGGGAATAAGTTTAACCATGAGAGCGGTGTCTTCAGAGGGAAAAAGAATATCCTTGTCCCCAGCAATGACACATGTGGGAGTCGTTATTCGGCATAGTTCGGAAGTGACATCCCAAGCAGCTATGGCTTCAACTTGACGGTGAAATGCCTGAGGAGACTGCGGCCAAGGATCCTCAACCAGCCACCTGACCATCTCGTTTACCATCGGGAGGTCATTAAAAAAATGGTTCGTGAATATCCAGTAAAATAGAGAACGAAACCAAAAGGCTCGGTCTTGTCCAACGGCGCAAGAGGTTGCCCAATCTCTGAAGAGTAGATTGTTCCGATCCGAATTTTTAGATGCAGTGGAGACAAGAATCAGTTTATTGAAGGCATATGGATAGCGCAGAGCATAAGACATTGCAACCATCCCTCCCATGGAATGCCCAAGCAGGTTGACATTTTCCATTCCGAGATGCTGGACAAGGGTCAAACAATCATCTGCGATCAAATCAATACTCGTCACACACTCCTGACCAGAGCGCCCGACTCCTCGATTATCAGGCATGATCAGCGTGAATCTCTCGGCCAATGCGGTCATAATTGGTTGCCAACTTCGTGAGTCAGAAGCCAGCCCAGCAATCAACAACAAAGGCGGTCCACTGCCAAGCAATTCATAATAGAGCGGCACCCCATCTTTAGTGTAATACATCATCGGAATGCTCCCTTACGGCTGCGACTGAAACCATCACAATTGACAATAACGCTTAGCAGTTCATGAACTCGAAAGAGTGGCACCTGTGTAACGGTCTTTATGGAGCGATATCCACATGGTTCCACCAGCGGACTATTGTACTGAATCAGTTAGCTTCGTACCGGCCTTGAACTTAACGACCTTCTTGGCAGGTATGTTCATGGTTTCGCCGGACTGAGGGTTGCGGCCTTCACGGGCGGCCCGCACTGATACCGAAAAAGTGCCAAAGCCTAGCAAGGCAACCTTCTCGCCGGCCGTTATAGCATCCGTTATTGCCCCGAAAACACTGGACAGCACCTTCTCGGTGACAGCTTTACCCAACCCACATTCTTTAGCAACTTTCTCAATCAACTCGCCTTTGTTCATATTCTCTCCTTTTTATCTTGATATTGTTCCTGATAAGATAGAAGACCCCTTACCGATCACCTGACCATCAGGATAGCCCGCCACCCCTGTATATTATTCATCTGAGAGACT
>CAITZN010000705.1 GCA_903896915.1 uncultured bacterium | reverse complement strand
CAAAAGTCCGCTCAATTTGACGCTGTGGCTTTTTCCGATTCTTTAGAGGTAGGCAAAATCAGCAGTATTTTTAAAGCACTGAATGGGACGCCCCTGCTAAAGTGACTGCTGAACAACAGGATCTCATTAACAAAGGTGAGATGGAAGACCCCAATAAAGGTTTTCAAAAATATACAAACCTTAATCCTGATGGTGAGATGTTTGGTGCCGTTGTTCTTGCCACCGGTTGGAAACCCGCTGATGTTTCACAGTATGAACACCTGGGATATGGCAAGTTGACCAATGTTGTCACCAATGCCGAATTTGAGAAACTTGCCAAAAATGGTAAGGTTCCTTCTCGAGTTGCTTTTATCCAAAGTCCTGGTGGCAAGGACAATGACAAAGACTTTCCGTATTGCAACTCCGTCACTTCTATGGTTGCTCTCAAGCAGGCCAATTATGTAGTGGAAGACAATCCTGCTGACGGCAAGGCGTATATCCTTTACCAACACATGCGGACCCCTGGCAATACCGAACTTTTTTACAAGGGAATGCAGGCCAAAGACGGTATTTTTATGACCAAGGCTGCGGTCACCAAAGTGTCTGCTGCAGGCAGTGGTCTTGCTGTTGACGTGGAAGACAATCTGCTGGGCGAGAATCTTCAGCTTGAAGTGGATATGGTTGTCCTTGCAGCTGGTATGGTACCAACTACCGCAACAGAAAATGTTATCAACTTGGCGTACCGCCAAGGGCCAGCTTTCCTTGACCTTGATCTGTTTGACGGGTATGCAGATTCTCATTTCATCTGCTTTCCGTATGAGACCAGACGGACTGGTATTTACACCTGCGGCGGCGTCCGTAAAGCCGAGACGATGGAAGAGACCATTGATGATGCCACTGGGGCAGCTTTGAAGGCTATTCAATGTATTGAATCTTCCAATCGTGGGGTCGCTGTTCATCCTCGTTCCGGAGATCAGACCTACCCGGATTTCTTCTTCTCACGGTGTACCCAGTGTAAACGCTGCACAGAGGAGTGTCCTTTCGGTGCCCTGGATGATGATGAGAAAGGCACACCGCTACCGAATCCGACCCGTTGCCGTCGTTGTGGAACCTGCATGGGTGCTTGTCCTGAACGCATCATCAATTTTGCCGATTACAGCATTGATATGATCGGTTCGATGGTTAAAGCCGTTGAAGTGCCGGATGATGATGAAGACAAACTTCGGATTTTGGTTTTTGTCTGTGAAAATGACGCCTACCCTGCGATCGATATGTCTGGTATGCACCGGAATAAGATCAACAGGCTCGTTCGCTTTATTCCAGTCCGTTGCCTGGGTTCCATGAATATGGTCTGGATCAAGGATGCGATGTCTTCGGGTTTTGATGGTGTTTTGCTCCTGGGATGCAAGTATGGCGATGATTATCAATGCCACTTTGTCAAAGGATCAGAGATCGCTACTAAGCGCATGGAAAACATCGGGGAAACCTTGGGCTCTTTAGGGCTGGAACCAGAGCGGTGCGGAACACGAGAAATCGCGATTTCCGATTACGATAAAATCCCTGCTATCCTTGACGAGTTTGTCGAGGAGATAATCGCCATGGGGCCTAATCCTTTCAAGGGCTTCTAATCTACTTCATTTGTCATTAATCACTTGCCGCCATCTTTAGAAGATGGCGGCAAGTATATTGCTGAGTGGTTGCAAGCCTACTCGACATGCTGATCATCACCTTTCATGACAGGAGGAAATATTGTCTATGAACGTGCAACCTGATCTTGAATTTATTAAAGCCATGAAGGATGCGGGTGGTGACACTTTGAAACAGTGTTATCAATGTGCGACCTGTTCCGTCGCCTGCCCGCTTTCCTCCGACGAAAAACCCTTTCCCAGAAAAGAGATGATTCTTGCTCAGTGGGGACTGAAAGATAAACTTATTAACGACCCAAACATTTATCTTTGCCACCAGTGCGGTGATTGCACCGAATTGTGTCCACGCGGAGCACGTCCTGGTGATGTTCTTGGTGCTATCCGTGCATATGCCTACAGAGCGCTCGGTTGGCCCACCGCATTGGCTGAGCTCTGTAGCTCTGTAAAAAATCTTCCAGTACTTATTGGTATTCCAGCTGTAGTGATCTTTGTTCTGTGGCTTATTTCCGGTGGAATGCACGTTCCATCAGGAGAACATTTCGCCCGAGCCGGTTACACTCAGTTTTTTGGTCATTGGGATTTTTACTTACTCGCCAAAAATGTTTTGTTTATTGATGTAATTATGCTGACAGCCGCTGGTATCGCTGTCACATCTGTCTATAAAGGTGTTTCGACTTTGTGGAAAGGTATGGAGGCATCCATAGGGTTAGAAGATGTCCCCTACCGGCCCTCTGCTGTACAATTTGTTAAACAGTTTCTTTGGCCTTCATTGATCGAAATATTTCAACATTCCCGGTTTCGAGAGTGTACCGTGAATGCCGATCGAGTGAAGGGGCATCGACCATTGATGCTCGGTTTTATAGGGCTTTTTATTGTTACTTGTTATTCCTTGTTTACACAGGATGTTATTGGTATCTGGATTCCATCCATGCATGGTCCGATTTCCATGTGGAATCCTGTGAAATTGTTGGCTAACGTTTCTGCTGTGTCCATGATAGTCGGAATTGGCATCCTTTGGATGAATCGAACAAAAATGGAATCTTCAGGGAAAGCCACTAATACATTCTATGATTGGTTTTTAATCTGGATTATTATGGGAGTTGGTGTTACTGGATTAGCAGCAGAATTTTTGCGAATTATAGGTATACCTTCCTTGGGTTACGTGGTGTATTTTCTTCACTTAATATCAGTTGCCATGCTTTTCCTGTATATGCCTTATACGAAATTCGCTCATATTGTGTATAGAACATTTGCTATGGCGTTCGAGCGTTATCGTGAATCTTCATATATCAAGAATCCTTTAAATCAGTGATCGTAAAGATATATTCAAACAGAAAAACCGGGACTTTCCGTTCCCGGTTTTTCTGTTGATTGTGCCGTGTAATTACCCTATAAGAAAATAACTATTGATTTTTAAATTATTCAGGGTATAATTTTTTGCTTTACGCTGGCGTAGCTCAACTGGCAGAGCACCTGATTTGT